>CANGSD010000144.1 GCA_947455875.1 Comamonadaceae bacterium | reverse complement strand
GTCACATCGTCGTTCTCGTCCAGGATCAACACCTTGCTACGCGGCTTGGACTTCTTGAAGTAAGACGCTACCTGGCAAGCACGCTCATAGGGGCCAGGCGGGCAGCGATACGGCGCCAGCGGAATGGTGATGGCGTACACGCCGCCATCGGGCATGGCCTCAAGCTGGCGACGCAGGGCCACCGTCTGCGGGCCCGCCTTCCAGGCGTGCAGCACCTGGTCTTGGGCACCCGGACGATTCAGGCCCGGCAGGGCCTCCGTCATGAAATCCACGCCCGGCGACAGCACCAGACGGTCATAAGCCAGTTGCGCACCCCCCGCCAGAGTGACGGTGCGCTTGGCGGGATCGATCCCGCTGACGAAATCGCGCACGATGCGCACGCCGTGGCGGCGCTCCAGGTTCTCGTACGAGCTGGTGACATCGGCGATGGTCTTGCTGCCCCCGATCACCAGGTTGGAGATCGGGCAGGAGACGAAAGACGCATTGGGCTCGACCAGCGTCACGCGGATGCCGTAGTCCGACCACATGCGCAGGTACTTGGCGGCGGTGGCACCGCCGTAGCCACCACCGACCACGACGACGTGGGGCCCTTTGTCGGAAGTGGAGGCGCAACCCGCCAGGCCCAGGACACCGGCCGCCGAGGCGGCCTGAATAAATTGACGACGTTTCATGCTGCGTGCTCCCCGGCTTATTTCTTCTGCGCCGCAAAGTAGGCGGCGATGGCGTCGATCTGTTCGTCGGTGTAGCCCTTGGCCAGCTGGTGCATCAACGTGGCGGGCAGACGTCCGTTCTTGTAGTCCTGCATCTTGCGCACCAGATCGTCCTTGGATTGACCGATCAGCGACGGCATGCCCGGCTGAGCCTGACCCGTGATGCCATGGCAGCTGGCACAGGAAGCCGCCCAGCTGCGCGCCTGCAGCGGATCGACCGCTTGGGCATGCGTGCCAGCGGCGGCCGCCAGCAGGGCCAGCGCGGCCAAGGAATGGACAGATCTCTTCATCGGGGTTCTCCGTGTGTTCTTCAGGGGTGCCAGCGCGGCGCGCGTTGGTGCCACGCGGCTGGCCAGTGAGCCAGGCTCAGCGGCGAAACCCCGCGATCATAATGGTCGCCATGACCCGGCGCGAACCGCCCCTGCCCTGGCTCGAACCCGGCCAGCCCTTCCCCGACACCCGTCAGGCCTGGGGGCTCGACGCCCCTGCCCCCGGCTTACTGGCCGCCGGCGGCACCCTGGACACCGACACTCTGTGCCGCGCCTACCGCGCGGGCATCTTCCCCTGGTTCAGCCAGGGTCAGCCCATTCTGTGGTGGAGCACCGACCCGCGCATGGTCCTGTTCCCGGGCGAATTCCGCCTGCACCGCTCTTTGCGCAAAACCCTGCAGCGCTTTGTCCAGGATCCGGGCTGCGAGGTCCGCTTCAACAGCGCCTTTGACCGCGTCATCACCGCCTGCGCCGCCAGTGCGCGCGAGGGCCAGGACGGCACCTGGATCGTTCCGCAGATGGTGCGGGCCTACCAGGCTCTGCACCGCGCCGGTCACGCCTACAGCGTGGAAACCTGGATCCATGGCGAGCTCGCCGGCGGCCTGTATGGCGTGACCCTGGGCCGGGCGCTCTTTGGCGAGTCGATGTTCACCCGCGTGCCCGACGCCTCCAAGATCGCGCTGGCGGCCCTGGTGGCCTTCAGCCGGGCCCACGCGATCGAGCTGATCGACTGCCAACAGAACACCCGCCACCTGGCCTCGCTGGGCGCGCGCGAGATCCCGCGCAGCGATTTCGTTGCACGGGTGGCCACGCACACGGACCAAGCGCCCCTGGACTGGCGCTTCGATTCCTTATACTGGCGCGAACTCCTGACGCCCCAGCCCACCGCGTGACGCATCTCAAGGATCTCCCGCTTCAGACGCTGCAGTTCTATGCCACGGCGCCTTACCCGTGCAGCTACCTGCCGGGGCGTCAGGCGCGCTCCCAGGTCGCGACCCCCAGCCACCTCATTCACAACGACGCCTACTCCGAGCTGGTCACCAGTGGTTTTCGGCGTAGCGGCATGTTCACCTACCGCCCCTACTGCGACGGCTGCCGCGCCTGCGTGCCGCTGCGCGTGCGGTCAGCCGACTTCCAGCCCGATCGCAGCCAGCGACGCGCGCAGGCCCGCCACGCGCGCCTACAGGCCCGTGTGCTCAAGCTGTGCTTCGTGCCCGAGCACTACCACCTCTATCTGCGCTACCAGGCCGGTCGTCACAGCGGCGGCGGCATGGACCACGACAGCATTGACCAGTACACCCAGTTTCTGCTGCAAAGCCGGGTCAATTCCCGCCTGGTCGAATTCCGCGACACCGAGCCCGACGGCTCGGCGGGTGCGCTGCGCATGGTCTCCATCCTCGACGTCCTGGGCGACGGCCTGTCGGCGGTCTACACCTTCTACGAGCCCGACCCCCACGCCAGCTACGGCACCTACAGCGTCCTGTGGCAGATCGAGCAGGCCCGCCAGCTGGGCCTGCCCTACGTCTACCTGGGCTACTGGATCGAGCAAAGCCCCAAGATGAACTACAAGGCGCGCTTCCACCCCTTCGAGGTGTTGCACGACGGCACCTGGGTCGAAAGCCACGATGGCAAATAGCGTTTCATAAGATAAAATAGGGCAGATTCCAAGGCTTGCCCATGAAGAAAACCGACGGCGCCGCACCCCCCACGCCGACCATCCAGGTGATCGAGCGCATGTTCTCGCTCATCGATGTGCTGGCTTCGCGGGAAGAGCCCATGCAGCTCAAGGAAATCAGCGAGCGCACCGGGCTGCACCCCTCCACCACCCACCGCATCCTCAATGACCTGGCCATCGGCCGCTTTGTCGACCGCCCCGAGGCGGGCAGCTACCGACTGGGCATGCGCCTGCTGGAGCTGGGCAATCTGGTCAAGGGGCGCCTGAGCGTGCGCGATGCCGCCCTGGTACCCATGCGTGAGCTGCACAAGCAGATCCAGCAGCCGGTCAACCTGTCCATGCGCCAAGGCGACGAGATCGTCTACATCGAACGCGCCTACAGCGAGCGCTCGGGCATGCAGGTCGTGCGCGCCATCGGCGGACGTGCTCCCTTGCACCTGACATCCACCGGCAAGCTCTTTCTGGCGGCGGACGATCCCCAGCGCGTACGTGCCTACGCCACCCGCACCGGGCTGGCGGGCCATACCCGCAACAGCATCACCCAGTTACCGGTGCTGGAGCGTGAGCTGTCCAAGGCGCGCCAGTACGGCATCGCCCGTGACAACGAAGAACTGGAACTGGGGGTGCGGTGCATGGCCGCCGGCGTCTACGACGACCAGAAACGGCTGGTGGCCGGCTTGTCGATCTCGGCGCCCGCCGACCGGCTCGATGAGGGATGGCTGCCCAAGCTGCAGGCCACCGCCCAAGACATCTCAGCCGCCCTGGGCCATCACACCGACTGACCCGGCCGCCACGCCGCGGCCGGCAAGACCCAGGTTTAGCTGCTGAAGGAACGAACGCTCGGGTTTCCGGTACGCGGCGGCGTGGGGCCACGCGTCTCGACCCAGCGGCGCACGCGCTCGGCATCTGCGATGCGACTGAGTTTGCCGGCGGAATCGAGGAACACCATGATCAGCTTGCGACCCGCGACGCGGGCCTGCATCACCAGGCACTGGCCGGCCTCGGAGATGTAGCCGGTCTTTTGCAGGCCGATGTCCCACTCCGGATGCTTCACCAGGCGGTTGGTGTTGTTGTACTGCAGGGTGTGCTTGCCCATCGCTAGCTGGTAGCCGTGCGAGGTGGAGTAATCGCGCAGCGCGGCGTCGTCGGATGCAGCGTTGACCAGCAGGGCCAGGTCATGGGCACTGGACTGGTTGCGGCTGGACAGACCGGTGGGCTCGACAAAGGTGGTGGCATGCATGCCCAACAGCTGTGCCTTGGCATTCATCATGGCCACGAACGCCGACAGGCCCTCGGGGTGGGTGCGCCCGAGCGCATGGGCCGCCCGGTTTTCGCTGGACATCAGAGCCAGGTGCAGGGCCTCGCCGCGGGTCAGGCGGGTGCCGACGCGAAGGCGCGAGCCGCTGCCTTTTTCGGTGTCCACATCGTCCTGGGTGATGGTGATGACTTCATCCATCGGCAGCTTGGCCTCGCTGATGACGATGCCGGTCATCAGCTTGGTCAGCGAAGCGATGGGCACCACGGCGCTCTGGTTCTTCTGGAACAGGACCTCATTGGTTTCCTGGTCAATGATCAGCGCCACGCTGGAGCGCAGGTCGAGTTCGTCGGGGGTGTCGTGCAGGCCGGCGAGTTGGCCGACGGAGGGGCGGGTACGGGCCGCAGCGGCGACCGGGCCCTTCTTCGCGGGCTTCGAATTGGCCTTGGGGGCTGCCTTAGGACCTGACTTGGGGGCTGCCTTGACCGGCGCCTTGGCCGCCGTCTTGGCAGGGGGCTTCGCCTGGCTGCGGGCCGGGGCGGTGGTCTGCGCCGCGCCCTGGGACAGGGCCGGGGTGGCGACACCCGCCATCACCAAGGCTGTAAGAACAGGAAGCAAGCGAAACAAGGATGTATTCATTCCAATCCGTCCCCTTCAGGGGCTGAGTGTGCACATTTTGACGAGGCCGGGCAAATTTAACATCTGCCCGGCCCCAAAACCGCAAAAGTTGCGCAAATTCAATGACTTGGGCCTGATTTCTCAGGCGGTCACCAAATTATAAGGATTGATACTAGCCTTGTGCAGCTACCCGATCAGCTTTACTTTGTAACTTAT
>CANGSD010000143.1 GCA_947455875.1 Comamonadaceae bacterium | reverse complement strand
CGGCGGGTGCGGCTAACGCCGCGCTCTTTGCCGTGGCCATGCTGGCCACCCACGACGCGGCCCTGCGCGCGCGCCTGGAGGCCTTTCGCCAACGCCAGACCGACGCCGCCCGCGCCACGGTGCTGCCGCCTGCCGCATGACCCACAAAACGATCTTGCCGGGGCAGACCCTGGGCGTCATGGGCGGCGGCCAGCTCGCTCGTATGTTCGTGCACGCGGCCCAGCGCATGGGGTATTTCACCGCGGTGTTGGACCCCGATGCAGCCAGCCCCGCCGGCCTGGTGAGCCACACCCACATCCGCACCGATTACCTGGACGCACAGGGCCTGAGCGAACTGGCGCGTGTGTCCGCCGCCATCACCACTGAATTCGAGAACGTGCCCGCGCAGGCGCTGGCGCAATTGGCGACCACACGCCCGGTGGCGCCTAGTGGGGATGCCGTGGCCGTCGCCCAGGACCGTGCCCGCGAGAAGGCGCATTTCACCCGCTGCGGCGTGCCCTGTGCGCCGCATGCGGTGATCGAGACGCCCGGGCAACTGGCGGCCGTGGGCGACGATCTGCTGCCTGGCATCCTCAAGACCGCGCGTCTGGGCTACGACGGCAAGGGCCAGGTGCGTGTGGCCACGCGCGAAGCGCTGGCTCGGGCCTGGGACGATCTGCGCCAGGTGCCTTGCGTGCTCGAGAAAATGCTGCCTCTGGCCGCCGAGTGCTCGGTGGTGGTGGCGCGTGGGGCCGATGGCCAGATGGTGCACCTGCCCGTGCAGTTGAACCTGCACCGCGAGGGCATTCTGGCGGTGACCGAGGTGCATGCGGGCGTGCTGCCTCCGGCGCGCGCGCAGCAAGCGATTGAGGCCACGCGCGCCATCGCCCAGGGCCTGGGCTATGTGGGCGTGCTGTGCGTCGAGTTTTTCATCCTGCAAGACGGCGCACTCGTGGTCAACGAGATGGCGCCGCGCCCGCATAACAGCGGGCACTGGAGCCTGGATGCCTGCGATGTCTCGCAATTCGAGTTGCAGGTGCGGGCGCTGGCCGGCCTGCCGCTGGTGCAGCCCCGACCCCACAGCCCCGCGATCATGTTGAACCTGCTGGGCGACCTGTGGTTTCGCGAGGGCGCAAAGACGGCGAGCGAGCCCGATTGGGCGGCGGTGCTGGCCTTGCCGGGCGCGCATTTGCACTTGTATGGCAAGACCGAGGCGCGGCCCGGTCGCAAGATGGGGCACCTGACCTTCACGGGCTCGGATGTGGCCTCGGTGCGTGCGAATGCGCTCAAGGCTTGCGGCTTGCTGGGCCTGGCGCCGTTCTGAAAGTTGCTGTGATCCTGGACGGTACCGATCCCGCCGCGATCGCCCAGGCGGCGGCGCATCTGGCGGCGGGCGAGTTGGTGGCCTTTCCCACGGAAACCGTCTACGGCCTGGGCGCGGATGCCGCCAGCGACCGCGCGGTGGCGGGCATCTTCGCGGCCAAGGGCCGGCCCAGTGACCATCCACTGATCGTGCATGTCACGGGCCTGCCTGAGGCCGAGCGTTTCGCGCGCGAAGTGCCGCCTGTGGCGCGCCGCTTGATGCAGGCCTTTTGGCCGGGGCCGCTCACCGTCATCCTGCCGCGCCGCGAAGGCATGGCGGCCGCGGCGGCGGGCGGTCAGGACTCGGTGGGTCTGCGTTGTCCTTCTCACCCGGTAGCCCTGGCCTTGCTGCGCGCGTGCGCGGCGCATGTGCCGCCGGTGTGGGGCGTCGCCGGGCCCAGTGCCAATCGTTTCGGGCGCGTGAGCCCCACCACCGCCGACCATGTGCGCGCTGAGTTCGGTGATGGATTGACGGTGGTGGATGGCGGCGCGTGTGAGGTCGGCATCGAATCGTCCATCGTCGATTGCACGCGCGGTCGGCCGGTGCTGCTGCGACCCGGTGTGCTCACGCACGCGCAGATTGAGGCGGCGTGTGGTGAGCGGTTGTGGCTGCCCCATGAAATCTCCGAGGCTGCTCCGCGCGCCTCGGGCACGCTCGAATCGCACTATGCGCCGCAGGCCCCCGTGCGGGTGATGGCGGCGGCGGATTTGCAGGCGGCTTTGTGGGCGCGTGGTCGTGAAGGCGGTGGCGCCCCAGGCACGCTTGCGGTGTGGTCGCGTGCGGTGCTCACGCTGCCGCCTTCGGCTTGTGTGCATCGGGTGATGCCCCAGGATGCGCGTGACGCCGCGCGCGCGCTCTTTGCGGTGTTACGGGAGTTCGATGCGATCGGGGCGGACACGATCTGGATTGAGCAGCCGCCTGACACACCCGAGTGGGCGGGCGTTCGGGATCGGCTGCAGCGCGCTGCAGCGGGTTGAGACTTACGTTTTTCTCTGAACCCCGGTGCCGGCGGCAGGCCCTGCATTCGTCAGCGTGTCCAGTCGCGCCTGGGTATTGCGCGTCTGCGGATGGTCCGCTCCGAGCACGTCGCGGCGAGCGGCCAGGACGCGGGTGAAAGCCTCAAGGGCCTGCGCCGTCCGCCCCGTTTGGCTGTAGACAATCGCCAGGCTGTTGGCGCAGGACAGCGTGTTGGGATGCCTGTCCCCCAGCCGCTGCAGGTACACCGCGTGCGCGCGATCCAGCAGGGGCTCGGCACCGGCGTGATCGCCGCGCGTGAGCAGGATGTAGCCCAGGTTGTTGCAGCTGGTGGCGGTGCGAGGATTGTGAGCGCCCAGGCCCTCCTGCCAGACGGACAGGCACTGGCGATGCAGGGCGATCGCCTCGTCTAACCGCCCCTGCTTGAAATACAGATTGGCCAGGTTGTTGATCTTGTCGCCGTTTTCCGGATGGTTCGGACCGCGCAGGGCACGCAACTTCCGCCAGGCCTCTTGGAAGCAGGGTTCGGCCAGCGCCTGCTGGTCCTGGTAGTAGTACAGCAGACCCTGGTTGTTCAGGGTGGTGAGGTAATCCTCGCGGGATGCGCCCGCTTCAGCGGTGCGTTGGAGGCTGGGGAGGAGTTCGTCGTAAACGGCTTGTGCCTGCGCATAGCGCCCCATATAGGTCAGGACCAAAGCCAGATTGCCCAGCGTCGATTGGGTGTCGGGGTGGTCCGTCCCCAGGCGACGCTTGCGCAGCGACAGCACCTCCTGGTGCAGCGCCAGGGCCTGCTCGTAGCGGCCGGCATCGGTGTGCAAGGAGGCCAGTGCTCCGCGAGCCGACAGGGTGTGGGCATGACGCGGGCCGCGGACCCGCTCCAAGTACTCGACGGCCTCTTGCGCCAGGGCCAGCGTAGGCGCACCGATGCGTCCGGTGTCGATCAGAAAGCGGGCCAATTCCGCCAGCGTGTCTGCCTGGTCCTGCGCCCGTCCTGTGCGGGCCCACTGCCGCCAGGCTTTGCGATAGGTTTGCGCTGGGTCGACGCCTTTGTGCGCTTCCAGCGCGATCCAGTGCGACAGGAGGGCCTGTGTGCCCCGCGTGCGTCGGATCGCCAGGAACATCGCTTGGCCCGACAGGCATCTCTCAAGGGGTGTCCAGTCACGGGCTTGTTGCCATTGCCAGGGTTCTTCTTCGGCCCGGCGAGCCTGCGCAGGCAGGGTCGCGAACCAGCGGGCAAGCTGCCGGTGCATGACGCGTTGCTGCGCCTCGCCCGGTAGGTAGCGGTCTTTGACTGCGGTGCGCAGATAGTCGTGGGCGAAGGTGATGCGCCCGTTCGCATCGAGCAGGGCCTGGTCCAGCGCGTTTCGGATCGGCGCCCAGGTGGCCGGTACCAGACCCGCGAGGGCCAGGATCTCGCCCTCGGTCAGGCCCGCGCGGCTAGCCCAGATCGCTGTCATGGCGGCGCGCACGGCACGCTTGCCGCAGTCACCTTCGACCCGCGCCAACACCCGCTGGAACAGGTCGTCGATCGACCGGCTTTCCACGTAATGCGCCAGACGCTCAGTCAATTGCTCGTGGACCCCGAACAGGCGCAGCTCCTCGGCCAGCGTCCGCAGGAATAGCGGATTACCCGCCAGTGGGTGGACCAGCGCCTGCACGCTCAGTTCACGCGGCAGCACCTTGTTGTAGCGGGCCAGGTAGGTCGTGAGCAGCGCGCGTTGCTCGCGGGCGGCCAAGGGTTTGACGGTGATGCGTTGCCAGTCTGCGTCTACGTTGGGCGCGTGGCCCTGCTGCAGCGCCTGCATCACCGATCCCGGCAGGCAGGAGACCACCATCGTCACGCCTTGGGGCAGAAACTCGGGCCACCAGCGCAGGTCCTGTTGCTCGTTGAGGTTATTCAGTGCGTCCAACACGATGACCATCCGCGTGCGTCGACGGCGAGCCCACGCGCTGGCGATCGCCAGCCACTGCGGCAGGCTTTCCATCAGCGCCTGCGGATCGTTGGCAATGGGCTCGGTGCTGGCGGTGGTACGCGCAATGAATTCGATCAGGCGCCGCACCAGGGCATGGGGCTGGGCCGCGTCGGCGCTGGCGCCCAGGTAGTGTTCGTGCACCGAGTGACGCGGATGGCGCTTGCGCCAGGCGTCGAAGAAGTTCGCGATCAGCGCGCTTTTGCCGCCGCCAGAGGCGCCTTCGACCAGGATGCGGGAGTGGCCCGATTCCAGGGCTCGCGCGAGCAAGGCCTGGGCACGCTCGCCGCCCAGATAGAGCGCTCTCCTGGGCGTTGCATAAGCTCGGTGGCGCATGGCCTCACGCTCGAAGGCATCGGGCACCGAGGACGCAGGGAATTGGGCATCGAGCAGCGCCCACAGATCGTGTTCCAGTCGCTTGGCCAGCGCCTGGGGGTCGCGGTAGGGAGCGACAGGGTAGCCGCTGCT
>CANGSD010000142.1 GCA_947455875.1 Comamonadaceae bacterium | reverse complement strand
TCTATTTCGTGCCGTATTTGGGCCACTGGCTGCTGCGGGATCGACCCGCACCCGCCGCCGGCGCGGAGCACGCGGAGCATTTCGACACCCCGTTCTACCGGGGCCTGCGACGGCTGGTCGATGCCTGCGTGGCGCATCGCTGGATCACCATCGGCGCCACGGTGCTGACTTTTGCCCTGGGCATCGTCGGCATGGGCAAGGTGCAGCAGCAGTTCTTCCCGGACTCGAGCCGGCCCGAGATCCTGGTGGACCTGTGGTTGCCCGAGGGCGCGTCCTTCGCCGCGACCGAGGCCGCGGCCCAGGCGGTCGAACAGCGGCTGATGAAGGAGTCCGGCGTGGTCAGCGTCAGCGCCTGGGTGGGGTCGGGCCTGCCGCGGTTTTACCTGCGGCTGGACCAGGTCTTCCCGCAGACCAATGTGTCCCAGATCCTCCTGCTTCCGAAAGACCTGCGTGTGCGCGGCGATCTGGTCCAGCGCCTGCCGGCGCTCCTGGCTGCCGAGTTTCCGCAGGTGCGTGCCCGCGTGAAGTTGCTGCCCAATGGGCCGCCGGTGCCCTATCCGGTGCAGTTTCGGGTGCTGGGCTCCGACCCCCAGGCCCTGCGCCTGCGCGCCGACGAGGTCAAGGCCGTCATGCGTGCCAGCCCCAACACCCGCGGCGTCAACGACAACTGGAACGAATCCGTCAAGTCGCTGCGCCTGGAAGTGGATCAGGCCAAGGCGCGCGCCCTGGGCGTGACCAGCCAGTCGATCGCGCAGGCCACGCGCATCGTGTTGGCGGGGGCTGCTGTGGGCCAGTACCGCGAGGGCGACAAGCTGATCGACATCGTGCTGCGCCACCCCCTGTCCGAGCGCGACGCCATGACCGATTTGGAAAGCGCCTACATCCCCACCGCCTCGGGCCGCTCGATCCCGCTTACCCAGATCGCGCGCCCCGTGTTCGCTTGGGAGCCCGGCGTCCTCTGGCGCGAGGGCCGCAGCTACGCCATCACCGTGCAAAGCGATGCCATCGATGGCCTGCAGGGAGCCACCGTCACCGCCGAACTCCTGCCGGCCTTGCGCAAGCTCGAGGCGGCATGGCCGGTGGGCTATCGCCTGCAGGTGGCCGGCGCCGTCGAGGAAAGCAGCAAGGGTTCGTCGTCGATCGCGGTGGGCGTGCCGATCATGCTTTTTCTCACCTTCACGCTGCTGATGCTGCAGTTGCAAAGTTTCAGCCGGGCGCTGCTGGTCTTCATCACCGGTCCTCTGGGGATTGCCGGTGTGGCCGGGGCGCTGCTGGTGCTCGATCGCCCCTTCGGCTTTGTCGCCCTGCTCGGGGTGATCGCGCTCATGGGGATGATCCAGCGCAACGCGGTGATCCTGGTCGACCAGATCGAGCAGGGGCGGGCCCAGGGCGTGCCGGCCTGGACCGCCATCGTCGATGCGGCGGTGCGCCGGGCGCGTCCCATCGTGCTGACGGCGGCGGCGGCGGTGCTGGCCATGATTCCCTTGTCCCGGTCGGTCTTTTGGGGGCCGATGGCCGTGGCCATCATGGGCGGCCTGATCGTGGCCACCGTGCTGACCCTGCTGGCCTTGCCCGCCCTGTATGCGGCGATGTTCCGGGTGCGTCGCCCCGAGGTCGGTGGCCCTGCCGGTTAAGGGGCCGTTCCCTCGACTAAAATGCCGGGTTGACCGGAAATACGAACGGGCGGTCAGGCTATGCGCCGGCGGCCCGTTTTGCTTTCCTGCGCTGCGCGGGTGGCGAAATTGGTAGACGCACCAGGTTTAGGTCCTGACGCCTGCAAGGGTGTGGGGGTTCGAGTCCCCCCCCGCGCACCACAGCGAACACATTGAATTCACAGAAAAGCGAGTAGCACCATGGCCGTGACCGTTGAAACCCTCGAGAAGCTCGAACGCAAGATGACCCTGACCCTGCCGGTCGGCGTGATCCAGTCCGAGGTCGATTCCCGCCTCAAGCGCCTGGCGCGTACCGTCAAGATGGACGGTTTCCGCCCCGGCAAGGTGCCGCTGTCGGTCGTGGCCCAGCGCTATGGCTACTCGGTGCAGTACGAGGTGATGAACGACAAGGTGGGTGAGGTCTTCTCCCAGGCCGCCAACGAAGCCAAGCTGCGCGTGGCCGGCCAGCCTCGCATCACCGAAAAAGAAGGCGCGCCCGAGGGCGAGCTGACCTTCGACGCCGTCTTCGAAGTCTTCCCCGAGGTCAAGATCGCCGATCTGGCCACCGCGCAAGTCGAGCGCATCACCGCTGAAGTCGACGCAGCCGCCATCGACCGCACCATTGAGATCCTGCGCAAGCAGCGCCGCACCTTCGCCCAGCGCGCCATGGCCGACGCCGCCCGCGACGGCGACCGCGTCACCGTCGACTTCGAGGGCAAGATCGACGGCGAGCCTTTCCAGGGCGGCAAGGCCGATGACTTCCAGTTCCTGGTCGGTGAAGGCCAGATGCTCAAGGAGTTCGAGGACGCCGTGCGCGGCATGAAGTCGGGCGAGAGCAAGACATTCCCCCTGGCCTTCCCGGCCGATTACCACGGTAAAGATGTCGCTGGCAAACAGGCCGACTTCCTGGTCACCGTCAAGAAGATCGAAGCCGCCCACCTGCCCGAAGTGAACGAGCAACTGGTCAAGTCTCTGGGCATCGCCGAAGGCGGTGTCGAGGCCCTGCGCGCCGACATCAAGAAAAACCTCGAGCGTGAAGTCAAATTCCGCCTGCTGGCCCGCAACAAGCAGGCCGTGATGGACGCCCTGGTCGCCCAGGCCGAACTCGATCTGCCCAAGTCCAGCGTCGCCGCCGAGCTCGATCGCATGGTCGCGGGCGCCCGCGCCGACCTCAAGCAGCGTGGCATCAAGGACGCCGACAAGGCCCCGATCCCCGCCGAATTATTCCAGCCCCAGGCCGAGCGCCGCGTGCGCCTGGGCCTGGTGGTCGCCGAGCTGGTGCGCGCCAACAACCTGGCTGCCAAGCCCGAGCAGATCAAGGCCCATGTCGAAGAACTGGCCGCCAGCTACGAAAAGCCCGCCGACGTGGTGCGCTGGTACTACAGCGACAACCAGCGCATGGCCGAAGTCGAAGCCATCGTGATTGAAAGCAATGTCACCGAGTTTGTCCTGGCCCGTGCCAAGGTCACCGACAAGACCATTGCCTTTGACGAACTCATGGGCCAGCAGGGCTGACCCGTTTCCATCCGCCGTTTTCGCAACCGAGACCCATCATGAGCGCCCTTGAAACCCAAGCCCTCGGCATGGTGCCGATCGTCATCGAGCAGTCCGGCCGCGGCGAGCGGTCCTACGACATCTACTCGCGCCTGCTGCGCGAGCGGGTGGTGTTCCTGGTCGGTCCGGTCAATGACCAAACGGCCAATCTGGTGGTTGCCCAGCTCCTGTTCCTCGAGAGCGAAAACCCCGACAAGGACATCTCCCTGTACATCAACTCCCCGGGCGGCAGCGTCTCGGCGGGCATGTCCATCTTCGACACGATGAACTTCATCAAGCCGCAGGTGTCCACTCTGTGCATGGGGATGGCCGCCAGCATGGGCGCCTTCCTCCTGACCGCTGGCGAGAAGGGCAAGCGCTTTGCACTGCCCAACTCCAAGATCATGATTCACCAGCCCCTGGGCGGCACCCAGGGCCAGGCCACCGACATCGAGATCCACGCCCGCGACATCCTCAAGACCCGCGCCCAGTTGAACCAGATCCTGGCCGATCGCACCGGCCAGCCCCTGGACAAGATCGAGCGTGACACCGAGCGCGATTACTTCCTGTCCTCTGACGAAGCCAAGGACTACGGCCTGATCGACCAGGTCATCGCCAAGCGCGCCTGACCCCCCGCGCGCATCCCCCGGGCCCTGCGGCGAGGCAAACGCCCGGTCCCGGTTGCATTCCGGCAACGGCGTTTCCCCCCAGCGGGAAGCGCCGTTGCTCATTTGGGTATCATTGAATCTCCAGTCACAAGGCATTCCCACATGGCCGACAAAAAAGGCTCATCCAGCGAGAAAACGCTTTACTGCTCGTTTTGCGGAAAGAGCCAGCACGAGGTCAAGAAACTGATCGCCGGTCCCTCGGTGTTCATCTGCGACGAATGCATCGACCTGTGCAACGAAATCATCCGGGATGAACTGCCCGCCGGCGAAGAGGCCCGCGAAGGCCGCTCCGACCTGCCCACCCCGGCCGAGATCAAGGCCAACCTCGACAACTACGTCATCGGCCAAGAACCCGCCAAGCGCTCCTTGTCGGTGGCCGTCTACAACCACTACAAGCGCCTGCGCCACAAAGAAAAGGCCAAGAAGGACGACGTCGAGCTCGCCAAGAGCAACATCCTTCTGATCGGCCCCACCGGCTCGGGCAAGACCTTGCTGGCCCAGACCCTGGCGCGCATGCTCGATGTGCCCTTTGTCATGGCCGACGCCACCACGCTGACCGAAGCCGGCTACGTGGGCGAGGACGTCGAGAACATCATTCAAAAGCTCCTGCAGTCCTGCAACTACGAGGTCGAGCGGGCCCAGCGCGGCATCGTCTACATCGACGAGATCGACAAGATCTCGCGCAAGTCCGACAACCCCTCCATCACCCGCGACGTCTCGGGCGAAGGCGTGCAGCAGGCCCTGCTGAAGCTGATCGAAGGCACCATGGCCAGCGTGCCGCCTCAGGGCGGGCGCAAGCACCCCAATCAAGATTTCCTGCAGATCGACACCACCAACATCCTGTTCATCTGCGGTGGGGCCTTCGCCGGCCTTGAGAAAGTGATCGAGCAGCGCACCGAATCCTCGGGCATCGGCTTCGGTG
>CANGSD010000141.1 GCA_947455875.1 Comamonadaceae bacterium | reverse complement strand
GATGCATTCGGGCCCGAAGCGCGCGCGCAGGGCGGGGATGGCCGCGCCGCCGGGAGCGGTGACGGCGCGCGAGACGGCGTCGGCATCGATCGTGGCTGCGCCCAGGTCGGCCAGCATCTGGAGCACGGTGCTCTTGCCGCTGCCGATGCCGCCGGTCAGGCCGATGCGAAGCATGGTGGGCTGCGGGGTCACAGGGCCAGGCCCAGGGCCCGCCAGAAGGACGGGGTCAGGCCCGCCATGGCCGCAAAGCCCCCCAGCGCCAGGAAGGGGCCGAAGGGCACATAGCCGCCCTCGCGCAAACCGCCTGTGAATTTCATGAAGATGCCGACTCCTGCCCCGGTGATGGAAGCCAGCAGGATAACGGGGATCAGCGCGGGCCACCCGAGCCAGGCGCCCAGGGCGGCAAAGAGCTTGAAGTCACCAAAGCCCATGCCCTCGCGGCCCGTGAGCCGCTTGAAGACCTGGTAGACCGTCCACAGCGACAGATAGCCCGCCACCGCCCCCCACAGCGCATCGGCCAAGGCCACACCGGTCCAGCCCAGCGCCGAGGCGATCAGGCCGCTCCAGGCCAGGGGCAGGGTGAGGTCGTCGGGCAGCAAAGTGGTGTGCCAGTCGATCACCGCCAGCGCTAGCAGCGTGGCCCCGAAAGCGGCCCAGGCGGCGCCGGCGAGCGTGAATCCCCAGCGCCAGGCGGCATAGGCGAACAAGACGCTGGTGGCGATTTCGACCAGGGGATAGTGCAAGGGGATGGGCGCCTTGCACGCCGAGCAGCGGCCTCGCAGCAGCAGCCAACTGAGCACCGGGATGTTCTCCCAGGGCGCGAGGCGGTGGCCGCACTGGGGGCACGCTGAGGGCGGAAACGCGAGGTGATACGGTGCCTCTTCGGGCACGGGCTGGCCGGCTTGGAGCGCGTCCTCCTGGGCCCAGCGCCGCTCCAGCATGCGGGGCAGGCGGTGGATTACCACGTTGAGGAAGCTACCGAGCACGAGGCCCAGCAGGGCAGCCCCTGCCAGCATCCAGGTGGACGTCCCGCCCGCCATCATCATCAGACCACCTGCCCCAGCTTGAAGATCGGCAGGTACATGGACACCACGATGCCGCCGACCACGCTGCCCAGAAACACGATGATGATGGGCTCGAGCAGGCTGGACAGGCCCGCCACCGTGTCATCGACCTCGGCCTCGTAGAAATCGGCTGCTTTGCCCAGCATGTGGTCGAGGGAGCCCGACTCTTCGCCGATGGCGCACATCTGCAGGACCATCGTCGGAAACACCCGCGACTGGCTCATGGCGTGGGTGAGGCTGACCCCGGAGGACACCTCGTGCTGGATGCCGGTGGTGGCCTCGCGGTAGACGCTGTTGCCCGCTGCGCCGCCCACCGAGTCCAGGGCTTCGACCAGCGGCACGCCAGCGGCGAACAAGGTGGCCAGGGTGCGCGTCCAGCGCGCGATGATCGATTTGCGCACCAGCGGGCCGAACACCGGCAGCCGCAGCAGCCATTGGTCGGTCAGTCGCTGCAAGCTCGGGCTGAGGCGCCAGGCGCGCGCCAAGCCCACGCCCGCCGCCACCAGCACCCCCAGCATCAACAGGCCGTGATGCACGAAGGCCTCGCTCATGGCGATGACCATGCGCGTGGGCGCGGGCAGTTCTGCCCCGAATGAGGAGAAGACTTCTTTGAACGAGGGGATCACGAACACCATGATCACCGCCACCACGATGAAGGCCACCAGAATCACGGCCACAGGGTACATGAGCGCCGACTTGATCTTGGCCTTGATGCCTTCGATCTTTTCCATGTAGGTGGCCAGTCGCTCGAGGATGGATTCCAGGATGCCCGCGGCCTCGCCGGCCTCGATCAGGTTGCAATACAGGTCACTGAATTGCTGCGGGAACTTGCGAAACGCCGCCGACAGCGAGGTGCCGGTTTCCACATCGGCGCGCAGGTCGGCCAGCAGCCGGCTCACGTTCGGGTTGCTATTGCCGCGGCCCACGATGTCAAAGGCCTGTAGCAAGGGCACACCGGCCTTCATCATGGTGGCCAGCTGGCGCGTGAACAGCGCGATGTCGCGCGGCTTGATCCGCTTGCCGCGGCCCATGCGGCGCTTGCGGATGCGGGTGGTGGTGATGCCCTGGCGCCGCAGCGAGGCCTGCAGCTGGTTCTCGCCGGCGGCACGGGTCTCGCCGCGCACGGCCTTGCCCTGACGGTCCTTGCCCTCCCATTCGAAGGTGAATTCGCGGATCGTGGAGGCGGCAGGGGAGGTGGGTGCGCTGGTGGTGGCCATGAGGTTGGGGGGCAGGCAGGTTGGAGGGGGTTACAGCGAGGTGCAGCCCAGGACTTCTTCGAGCGAGGTGACGCCCAGACGCACCTTGTGCAGCCCGGACCGTCGCAGGCTGCGCACGCCCTCGCGCTCGCACTGGTGCGCGATCTCCAGCGCATTGCCATCGCGCAGGATGATTTGCTGCAGGGCCTCGGTGATCGGCATGACCTGGTAGATGCCCACGCGTCCCTTGTAGCCGCCGCTGCAGGCGCTGCAGCCCACGGCGCGATAAGGCTTCCAGGTGCCGTCCAGATCGTCGGGCGTGAAGCCCGCTTCGAGCAGGCTGTCTGGGGGCAGATCGGCTGGCGCCTTGCAGGCCGGACACAGGCGCCGCGCCAGGCGTTGGGCGGTGATCAGGATCACGCTGGAGGCGATGTTGAAGGGCGCGATGCCCATATTGCGCAGGCGCGTGAGCGTGGTGGGCGCGTCGTTGGTGTGCAGGGTGGACAGCACCAGGTGGCCGGTCTGGGCGGCCTTGATGGCGATGTCGGCGGTTTCGAGGTCGCGGATCTCGCCGACCATCAGGATGTCCGGGTCCTGGCGCAGGAACGAGCGCAGGGCGGCGGCGAAGGTCAGGCCCGCCTTGTCGTTGACGTTGACCTGATTGACCCCGGGCAGGTTGATCTCGGAGGGGTCTTCGGCCGTGGAGATGTTGACCCCCGGCGTGTTCAGGAGGTTCAGGCAGGTGTAGAGGGACACCGTCTTGCCCGAGCCGGTGGGACCCGTGACGAGGATCATGCCGTAGGGGCGGGCGATGGCCTCGAGCAGGCGGGCTTTCTCCTCGGGCTCGTAGCCCAGGGCGTCGATGCCGACGCGGGCCGCCGAAGGGTCCAGGATCCGGATCACGATCTTTTCGCCAAACAGCGTGGGCAAGGTGCTGACGCGAAAGTCGATCACTCGATCGGGGCCGATCTTGAGTTTCATGCGACCGTCTTGTGGCACCCGCTTTTCGGAGATGTCCATGCGCGAGATCACCTTGATGCGCGAGGCCAGCTTGTCCTTGATGGCCACGGGTGGCGCCGCGATCTCGCGCAGTTCGCCGTCGATGCGAAAGCGCACCCGGTACTGGTGCTCGTAGGGCTCGAAGTGGATGTCGGAGGCGCGCTGGCTGAAGGCGTCCAGCAGCATCTTGTGCAGGAACTTGACCACCGGCGCGTCGGCGACCTCGGAGCCCGGCGTCTTCTCCGGTGTGTCCTCCAGGCCGGGGTCCATGCTGGATTCGTCGAACTCGAAGTCGTCGCCGATCAGGTTGTCCATGGCCTGCGCGGTGGAGGTCGATTGGGCTTCGACCAGGCGCGAGAGCTTGTCGTATTCGACGATGACCCAGTCCACCCCTAGCTGCGTGGCGAACTTGATTTTTTCGGCGGCCTGCTGGTCGGAGGGATCGGCTGTGGCCACGACCAGGCGGTTGCCGCGCCGAGCCAGGACCACCACGCGATACGCCTGGCAGGTCTTGGCGTCCAGCAGGTGGCGCGGCAGGTGCTGCGCATCAACGGCATCCAGATCGAGCAGCGGCGCGCCGAAGGCCTGGGACAGTGTGTGGGCCAGGTCGGCCGCCGAGACCGCCCCCGAGCCTGTCAGCTCGGCGATGAAGGTGGTGCGTGCGGCCTGCGCCCGTCGGCACAGATCCAGTGCGGCAGGCTGCCCGAGTTGCCCGGCTTGGACGAGGGCCTTGGCCAACCCGGGCAGGGCGTGGAGGTCAGGGGGCGGAACCGGTGCGGCCATCGAAGCAGGGCGGGAACCCGACGCGCGTGGGCGCACCGGCGTTTGTCATTGGAAAGACCGCCGATCATCTCCGAAGCCGGAAAAAGTGTAAACCTAGTAATTACTCGGATGACGCTCGCAGGCGCGAGGTCGCGTCGCGAGGTCGCGGGGGGCGATCAGCCGCCGCGTTTGGGCACGATCACGATGTTGTCGGACGCCGCACCGGGTTCGACCTGCACCCGCAGGCCCTGGAAGAACACCTTGAGGTCGTTCCACTGGGCGCTGCGAATGGTGAAGGGGGCTACACCCGTCACGTTGACCGATTCGCCGACCTTGAGCACCAGCGCGCGCACCTGGTTCTGGCTGTCCAGAACGCACACGCGCGCCGCCTGCATGGCTTCCACATGCACATAGGTCGCCGGCTTGTCGGCCACCGGCGATTGGTACTGCGTCGCCTCGCGGGGACCGGGGGCCTCGCAGCCCGCGGGCAAGAGGGGCTTGTCCGCGCTCGCAACGGCCACAGACGCGGCGGGTGCCGCGGAGGCTGCAGGGGCCGGCGCGGAGGCATCACTGGCGGGGGCGTCGGCTTGTGCGGCCGCCGGTGCGGGGTTGACCGGCACAGTGACCGTCGACACGGTGACACTGCCCGGGGTGCGGGTCACGACCAACACCGCCACCGCGATGACAACCACCGCTGCGATCCACACCCAGGGGCTGGTGGAGCGGCGCGCAGCGGGCGGGGCGGGAGGCGTCG
>CANGSD010000140.1 GCA_947455875.1 Comamonadaceae bacterium | reverse complement strand
AGAGATCCAGGACACGGATGCCGTCTAGGGAATTCATCGCGGAATTGTCGGTCAATCCTGCTTCCATAATCGCGGGATGGTTCTTTCTCGACGCGACGCGGTGGTGGTCTTCCTCACTTTTGCGTTTGCTTATTTCATCTCGGCGCTGCTGCGGGCCGTCACGGCCACCCTGGCGCCCACCCTGACCCAGGAGTTCGCGCTTCATGCGCGTGACCTGGGCTTGCTGGCGGGCGGATTCTTCGCCGGCTTTGCCCTCACCCAGTTGCCTCTGGGGCGCTGGCTCGATCGGCATGGCCCGCGTGCGGTGATCTTGGGCTTTCTGGTTCTGGCGGCGGTGGGCTGTGCGGCCTTTGCGCTGGCCGAGGGCTTTTCCAGTCTGCTGCTGGCCCGCGTCTTGTGTGGCATGGGCGTGAGTGCCAGCCTGATGGCGCCCCTGACGGGCTATCGGCACTGGATGTCACCGCCGATGCAACTGCGCGCCAATTCCTGGATGCTCATGACCGGTTCCCTGGGCATGGTGGCCTCGACCCTGCCGGTGCAGTGGCTGGTCCCGCAGTTCGGGTGGCGCCCCCTGTTCCTCGGTCTGGCGGCCCTGATCCTGGTGTCCATGGCGCTGATTGCCTGGAAGGTGCCGGCCGGGTCGGCTGCCCCGGCCCCGGCGCCGGGGGCTCCTCAGGCCAGCTACCGCGAAGTCTGGCGCCATCCCTGTTTTCGGCGCTTGACGCCGCTGGGGTTCTTTTCCTACGGCGGGCTGCTGGCCATGCAGACCCTGTGGGCCGGGCCCTGGATGGTCCGGGTGGCGGGCTACACGCCCGGGCAGGCCGCCGCTGGCCTGTTCACCATCAACCTGGCCATGCTCCTGACCTTCTGGACCTGGGGCCTGCTCACGCCCCGCCTGACGGCCCGAGGTTGGGGCGCCGAGCGGCTGATCGCCTGGGGCCATCCCCTGAGTTTCTTGCCTTTGGGGTGGTTGATCTTCGCAGGGGGGGACGCCGGCGCCTGGACCTGGACGCTGTTTTGCATCAGTTGCACCTTCATGTCCCTGGCCCAGCCCGCGGTGGGCATGGCCTTCCCGCCGGCGCTGGCGGGCCGCGCCCTGTCGGCCTACAACCTGGTGATCTTCGCGGGCGTGTTCGTCGTCCAGTGGGGGATCGGTTTGCTGATTGACGGTTTTCAGGTCCTGGGCCTGGCCGAACCGGCGAGCTTTCGCGCCGCCCTGACCGTCTTTCTGGTCTCCAGCGTGGGCTCCTGGGCGTACTTCATGTGGGCCAGACGGGATAATCCCGCTACATGAATGCGATCCTGATCATCTGCCACGCCCCTCTGGCACATGCCCTGCGCCAGTGCGCACTGCATGTGTTCCCCGATTGCGGCGCCAGTGTGAGCGCCATCGACGTGCAGCCCAATTTGTCCCCCGAGGAGACCCTGGCCACTGCGCGCATCGCGCTGGCCCAGGCGGCTGACGTGCCGCAGGTCAAGGGCGTTCTGGTCCTGACCGATATTTTTGGCGCCACCCCGAGCAACGTGGCGCAAAAGCTGGTCGACGGCGTGTCCTCGCGCCTGGTGACCGGCGTCCACCTCCCCATGCTGCTTCGTAGCGTCAGCTACCGCCATGAGCCCTTGGACGCTCTGGTGGCCCGCGCGGTCACCGGTGGCACCCAAGGGGTGATGCAGGTGGCACTGACTGCGCCCCAGAACCAGTCCCGACCCCGCCATGATCCAAAGCACCACGACCATCAGCAATAAGTTAGGCCTGCACGCGCGCGCCTCCGCCAAGCTCACCAAGCTGGCCGGATCCTTTCCCTGCGAAGTCTGGCTCGCCAAGGGCGAGCGGCGCGTGAATGCCAAGAGCATCATGGGCGTGATGATGCTGGCCGCGGGCCTGGGTAGCGAGGTGGTGCTGCAGGCCCAGGGCGAGCGTGAGCAAGAGGCCGTCGACGCCCTGCTGGCCCTGATCAACGACAAGTTCGGCGAGGGCGAATGAGCCCCGTGATGACATGACCTTCGCCATACACGGTCTTCCTGTCGCACGTGGCATTGCCATCGGGCGCGCCGTGCTCATGGCCGGTCATGTCGACGTCGCCCACTACTTCATCACGCCCGATCAGGTCGAGACCGAGATCGCGCGCGTGCGCGCGGGTCGAGATGCTGTGGTCGACGAGATCCACCGCCTGCAGCAAACCATCACTGGCATGGGCCCCAAGGAGGCGCCCCACGAATTGTCGGCCCTGCTCGATGTGCACCTGATGCTCTTGCAGGACCAGGACCTGATCGCGGGCGTCAAGCACTGGATCTCGGAACGCCTGTACAACGCCGAATGGGCGCTGACCACGCAGCTCGAAGCCTTGTCTCGCCAGTTCGACGAGATGGAGGACGAGTACCTGCGTGAGCGCAAGGCCGATCTCGAACAGGTGGCCGAGCGGATTCTTCGCTACATGAAGGGCGTGGCCACACCCGCTGCGCCGCCCCCGGCGCGTCGGCCCGTCGGTCGCCAGCAGGATCTGGCGCTGGAGGGCACGGTCGATGTGCCGCTGGTGTTGATCGCGCACGATCTGTCGCCGGCCGACATGCTGCAGTTCAAGCAAAGCGTGTTCGCAGGGTTTGTCACTGACGTGGGCGGCAAGACCTCGCACACCGCGATCGTGGCGCGCAGCATGGACATTCCGGCGGTGGTGGGCGCGCGCAGCGCCAGCCAATTGGTGCGGCAGGACGACTGGGTGATCATCGACGGCGATGCCGGCGTGATGATCGTCGATCCCTCGCCCATCATCCTGGCTGAATACCAGTTCAAGCAGCGTCAGGCCGAACTCGAGCGAGGGCGCTTGGGCCGACTGCGGCACACGCCAGCGGTCACGCTCGATGGCGAGCGCATCGAGTTGCTGGCCAATATCGAGCTGCCCGACGACGCGGCCGCTGCACTCGCAGCTGGCGCGGTGGGTGTGGGCCTGTTTCGCAGCGAGTTCCTGTTCATGGGCCGTCAGGGCAAGCTGCCCGACGAGGAGGAGCAGTACCAGGCCTATCGCCGCGCGGTCGAGGGCATGCAGGGGCTGCCCGTCACCATCCGCACCATTGACGTGGGCGCTGACAAGCCGCTGGATGATTCACGCCGCGACGACGCGCACCTCAATCCCGCTCTGGGGCTGCGCGCGATCCGCTGGAGTCTGGCCGATCCGGCCATGTTCCTCACGCAGCTGCGCGCCATCCTGCGCGCGGCGGCACATGGCAAGGTGAACATGCTCATTCCGATGCTGGCGCATGTGAGCGAGATCCGTCACACGCTCTCGTTGATCGACTTCGCCCGCGCCGAACTGGATAACCGCGGGCAGGTGTATGGGCCGATCGACATCGGCGCCATGATCGAGATTCCGGCCGCGGCCATCATGGCGCGCACCTTCCTTCAGTACTTCGATTTCCTGTCGGTGGGCACCAACGACCTGATTCAGTACACGCTGGCCATCGACCGCGCCGACGAATCGGTGGCCCACCTGTACGACCCCGCCCACCCCGCCGTGCTGCGTCTGCTGGCGGACACCATCGCCGCCTGCCGCGAGCAGGGCAAGCCAGTGAGCGTGTGCGGCGAGATGGCGGGTGATGTGGACTTCACCCGACTGCTTCTGGGTATGGGGCTGCGCAGTTTCTCGATGCACCCGGCGCAGTTGCTGGCGGTCAAGCAGGAGGTGCTGCACGCCGACACCGCCCGCCTGTCCCCCTGGGCGCAAGAGGTGATCGCCTCGGACGAGCCGGCCAAGCGGCTGGCGTGAGCGCGCTCAGGCCTTCGCGGCTTTCTTGCGGGTGCCCACCAGGGCCGCGCCGACGATCAGGGTCGCAGCCAGCGCAATCGAGGGTGTGAGCGCCCGCCCGCTGGTCACAAGCAGCACGACGGTCGATGCCAGAGGCGTGAGGTAGCTCAGGATTCCGATCTGGCGCGCATCTCCGAGCTTGAGCGCTTTGTCCCACAGAAAGAAGGCGGCGCCCAGTGGGCCCAGACCCATGACGGCGATCATCCCCATGTCGCGCGCGGACACCTGCGCGGGCGACTCGAACGCCCAGTGACAGGCCAGCGAGAGCAGCCCCGACACCAGACCAAACAGGCCAATGGCCGCCGTGGGAAATGCGGGCACGCGCTGCGTCCACAGCGAGTAGCTGGCCCAGATGAAGGCCGAGCCCAGCGCGGGCAGATAGCCCCAAGACCAGGTGCCACTCGCGCTACCCGCCGCACCGAGGACGGCGATCGCAGCGCCGGCGAAGCCGGCCAGGGCGGCGAGCACGTGCGTGGCGCGCAGGCGCGGGCCGGGCAGAAAGACCGGCGCCAGCACCACGATCAGCAGCGGCCACAGGTAATTGACCAGGTTGGCCTCGACGGGCGGCGCCAGGCGCAAGGCGATGAACAGCAGGAAGTGAAAGCCAAAGAGGCCATAGACACCCAGGGCCAGCGTACGCAGGGGCACCTTCCACTGGCGTGCCAGCGGCCAGGCCGGCACGCTGCCGATCACGAGCGCCAGACCGGTCAGGAGAAAGGGTGGCAGGTGCGACAGCGACACGCCCAGTGTTGCCAGCAGGGACCACAGGGCGATGGCGCCCAGCGCATAGAGATTGGCAGACAGGGGCTTACCTCACTGGATCGGCAGGTCAAGTGCGCCCACTGGGAAGCAGACGCTGGGACAGGCGAAAATCGGCCTTTGTCCTTGTGCCTGCACCTTCCGAGTCCGCTTCATGAAGATCGTTGAAATCCGCGAAAAGACTGTTCCGATTAGCTCGTCGATCCGCAATGCCTATATCGACTTTAGCAAAATGAATTTAAGCCTCGTGGCTGTCT
>CANGSD010000139.1 GCA_947455875.1 Comamonadaceae bacterium | reverse complement strand
TCACGATGGCCAGCGAGGCATAGCGCACCGCCAGCTTCTTCTTGCGTCGAAGCAGGAGCAGGTACAGCAGCACCAGCAGCGGCAGCAGCAGCAGGAGCCAGAGTTGTTGGGGCCAGAGAAAGTGCATGGCAATCAGGGGTGGACGCTCAGGCCGCCCGTTTCAAATGGGCCGGCAGACTGCCGGAGGAAAGGCGTGCGCGGCGCTTGCGCAGTTCGACAAAGCGCACCAGGGCGTCGACCAGCTTGTCGTCGGTGGCCAGTTCGAGGGTGTCTACGCCCGCGCGCGCCAGGCCTTCGCGCAATTGCGTCTCGCGCTGCGCCGCCAAGTGGGCGAAGCGCTTGCGAAAGCCGGCATCGTGGGTGTCCACCAGCAGGTGCTCGCCGGTTTCGGCATCGCGCAGCGTCAGCAGCCCCAGATCGGGCAGCGTTTGCTCCATCGGGTCGAGTACGCGCACGGCCACCACCTCGTGGCGCTTCGCCAGTCGCGCCAGGGCCTGCTCCCAACCGGGTTCACTGATGAAATCCGAGACGACAAACAGCGTGGAGCGCCGCTTGATCACGCCGGCCGCGCCATCGAGCAGGTCACGTAGGCGGGTCGTGCCGGTGTCGGCCGGGGGCGGGCGATGCGTGAGGCTGTGAAGCAGGTGCAGCACATGCCGGCGGCCGTTGCCGGTGGGAATCACGGTGTCTACCCCTGCGCCATAGAGCAGCGCGCCGACCCGGTTGCCATGGCGCGTGAGCAGGCGCGCCAGCACGGTGGTGAAGTCGGTGGCCAGATCGCGCTTGCGTTGCTCGCCCGAGCCGAAGTCGATCGAGGGGCTCAGGTCCACCAGGAACCAGGCCGCCATCTCGCGGTCTTCGGTGAACACCCGCACATGCGGCGTGCCGTGGCGTGCGGTGACGTTCCAGTCGATATGGCGCACATCGTCGTGGTGCTGGTATTCGCGCAGGTCGGCCAGGTCCATGCCATTGCCACGCAGCAGGGTGCGGTAGTCGCCTTGCAAGAGGCCATCGAGCCGGCGGATGGCGGTCCACTCCAGGCGCCGCAGCGTCTGTTCGGCCTCGCCGGGACGCGGCCCCACGCGCGGCTGGCCCGGGCCGGAATCAGGCGGCGAGCTTGTCATGTTCCAGCGGGCGCGGCGGCGCCGGGATCTTGGCCATGATCTGGCCGATCAGGGCGTCGGCGTCCAGGCCCTCGGACAGCGCCTCGTAGGACAGCACCAGCCGGTGACGCAGCACGTCGGCCACCAGATCGGTCATGTCCTCGGGCAGGGCGTAGCTGCGACCGCGCATCAGCGCCAGCGCGCGCGCGCCCTCGGTGAGGTTGATGGTGGCGCGGGGGCTGGCGCCAAAGGTGATGAAGCGGGCGAGATCGGCCAGGCCATGACGCGCCGGATCGCGTGTGGCCGACACCAGCTTGACCGCGTACTGCACCAGCGACGGATCGACATACACGCCACGGCATTCGCGTTGCAGGGCCGCCAGTTGCTCGGTGGTGGCGACGGGCGAGACCGTGACCGCAGGCCCGGTGACCCGCTCGACGATCACGTATTCCTCTTCGTCGGTCGGATAGTCGACCAGCACCTTCATCATGAAGCGATCGACCTGCGCCTCGGGCAGCGGGTAGGGGCCCTCGGTCTCGATCGGGTTTTGCGTGGCCATGACCAAAAAGGGATTGGGCACGCGGTGGGTCTCGCCGGCGATGGTGACCTGGCGCTCCTGCATCACCTCCAGCAGCGCGCTTTGCACCTTGGCTGGCGCGCGGTTGATTTCGTCGGCGAGCAAGAGGTTGGTGAATACCGGTCCAAGCGTGGTGCCGAAGTCGCCGGTGCGCTGGTTGTAGATGCGCGTGCCCACCAAGTCGGCGGGCACCAGATCGGGTGTGAACTGAATGCGTTTGAACTGTCCGCGCACCGTGCCGGCCAGAGTCTTGACTGTGAGGGTCTTGGCCAGACCCGGCACGCCCTCGACCAGCAGGTGACCCTGGGCCAGCATGGCCACCATCACCCGTTCAAGAAAGCGGTCCTGGCCGACGACGACGCGTTTGACCTCATAGAGGATCTGCTCCATCAGCTTGGCGGTGGCGGGATCGGGGGCGGGCAGGTGGGAGGTCATGGGGGTGAGGATCTCTCGTAGGAGTGGGCTTATTCAGAAGGGCGGCATGCCGACGGCCGAGGCTGCGCTTTCAATCGGGACGGCGAAGCCAATGCCCACGAAGGTACGCGCCGAGGTGGGATTGAGGATGGCCGTGACGATGCCCACCACCTCACCATCCATCGTCACCAGCGGCCCGCCGGAGTTGCCCGGGTTGGCGGCCGCATCGAACTGAATCAGGTTGCGCATGTCGTGCTGGCCTTCAGGTGAGCGAAACACGCGGCCCAGGCCCGAGACCACCCCGGCGGAGGCCGAGGGGCCGATGCCAAAGGGGAAGCCCACCGCCAACACCTTGTCGCCCGGCGCCAGATCTCGGGTGGAGCGCATCGTGGCAGCAATCAAGTCGTCGGGAATCTTGTCGGCCTGCAACACCGCCAGATCATTCTCGGCTTGCACCGAGCGCACATAGGCCGAGGCCACGAGCCCGTCCTGGAAGGTGACCTCGATGCGGTCCGCACCGGCCACCACGTGCAGGTTGGTCAGGATGATGCCCTTGTCGACGATCACCACGCCAGTGCCCACGCCGAGCTCGACTTCCTCGTTCCCTGCAGGTGCACTGGCCGCGGCCTTCGGGGGCTTGGCGCCCGGGGTGTTACCGGCAGCAGGCTTGCTGCCCGCCGGCGGCTTGAGGCGATCGGCGCGCACATACCCCACCACGCGTACCACCGAAGGCCGAATGTTCTCGTAGGCCTTGGCGTATTCGGAGGGCAGGTTCTGGGTCGACAGCGTCTTGAGCACCGCGGCATCGATGTCTTCTTGTGTCAGACGCCGCTGCCCTGGCCCGAGCTGCAGGGACAGGCTCCACACCAGCAGGCCCGCCAGCAGCAGCACCATCAGCCACAGCCATTCGGTGGGCGAGGGCTTGCGCAGGCGCTTGGCGCGCGAGGGGGGGCTGGGCGTTTGGGCAGGCTCGTCGCTGCGGCCCGTGCCCTCGCCCGAGCGGTCTGCACCCGCATCCGCCTGCGCCGGGGCGCTGGGGCGGCTGGAACTGTATAGGGCTTGCCTGCGCATCCGGCACCTCGATAAAACTGCGGAGAGCGGAAAAAACGTGATGTTCACGGTATCACGGATCGCTGGCCCCTGCAGAGGTTTGCGGCATCATCAGACGATGTCGGTCTGGATCGATACCCACTGCCACCTGGACGCGCCCGAGTTCGCGGCAGACCGTCTCTCGGTGCGCGCCCGCGCCGCTCAGGCCGGCGTGGCGCACTGCGTGTTACCGGCCGTTTGCGCGGACCATTTCGAGAAACTCCGCGCACTGGCCCACCAGGGGGGTGACAGCTACGCCCTGGGTATCCACCCGCTGTACACGCCCGCCGCGCAAGAGGCCGACCTCGAGCGCCTGGACCAGGCGCTCAGCGCGTACCGCGACGATCCGCGACTGGTGGCCGTCGGCGAGATCGGCTTGGATCATTTCGTGCCGGGGCTGGACCGCCAGCGGCAGAATTTTTTCTTTATCGAGCAATTGCGACTGGCGCGTCACCACGGGCTCCCCGTGATCTTGCATGTGCGGCGGTCGGCCGACGCGCTGCTGGCCGCCTTGCGGCGCATTCCGGTGACGGGCATCGCCCATGCCTTCAATGGCAGCTTGCAGCAGGCCCGCGCGTTTGTGGATCTGGGTTGGCGCCTCGGGTTCGGCGGCACGCTGACCTACGAGCGCGCATTGCAGATTCGGCGTTTGGCGACCGAGTTGCCGCTGTCCGCGCTGGTGCTCGAGACCGACGCGCCCGACATGCCCCCGCATTGGATCTACCGCACCGCGCAGGCGCGTGCGCAGGGGCAGGCGCAAGGCCGCAACGCGCCCGAGCAGCTGCCCGCCATCGGCGCCGTGCTGGCAGGTCTGCGGGGTCTGGCGCCGCAGGCGCTGGCCGAGGCCACCTGCGCCAATGCGATCGCGGCCCTGCCTCGCCTGGCCGGCCTGGTGGCCGCAGGCGACGGCTCGCGATAATGGAGCCCACCTTGAACGCTCGCTCCACGCCATCGCCCCTGCCCGAGGTCAATTTCTCCGACTACGGCGACCTGCGTTACCTCCATCTGGGCACCGAATGGGTGCAGGGCTCCATGCGCCTGGACGCGCCCTTCGATCTGGACCTGGAGTATGTGCAACGCATGATGGCCTGGCTGCTGTTCGTCGATCCAGCCTCTGTCACCCAGCGCCACGCCATGCAACTGGGGCTGGGTGCCGGCTCGCTCACCAAGTTCTGTCGCAAGAAGCTGCGCATGTCCACCACCGCCATCGAGCTCAACCCGCGGGTGATCGCCGCATGCCGACTGTGGTTCAAATTACCGGCCGATGACGCGCGCTTGTCGGTGATCCTGGGCGACGCCGCGCAGGTGGTGGCCTCGCCGCATTGGCGGGGGCGCATCGACACCTTGCAGGTCGACCTGTACGACCAGGAAGCCGCTGCGCCGGTCCTGGACAGCGAAGACTTCTACGCGGATTGCCGACGCCTGCTCACCGAGGACGGCGTGATGACGGTCAACCTGTTCGGACGTTCATCCAGCTACGAACGCAGCCTGGCCAAGATCGCGGCGGCCTTCGGTGCCCCGGCGGTCTGGGCCTTCAAACCTACGCGGGAGGGCAACACGGTGGTCCTTGCGCAGCGCACACCGCAGCGCCCCAGTCGCTTGCAGCTGGCGGTGCAGGCCGAGGTTGTCCAGGCGCGC
>CANGSD010000138.1 GCA_947455875.1 Comamonadaceae bacterium | reverse complement strand
CGGCTGGAACGCGCAGTGCCAGTTCGAGACCGACGATTTCATCGCTCAGTGCCGCCAGGCACTGCACAACATCGTGGACACGCTGGCCTGCGCCGGTGCCGGCCCGCAGCACATGGCCCGCATGACCTGGTACGTGAAGGACAAGCACGAGTACCTGGCCCGCGGGCGCGAACTGGGCAAGGTCTATCAGGAGGTGCTGGGGCGCCACTACCCGGCGATGACGCTGGTGCAGGTGGCCGACCTGGTGGAAGACCGTGCGAAGGTGGAGATCGAGGTGACGGCGGTGGTGCCTGACTGAGGCCGCCCGGCCCGAGATACTGAGTAGATTAATCGAATTAATTCGGGCTACTTTCCCCTTTCGCCTGATTTCGGCTACCTTCGAGAAGTTTTCAGATTCGTTTGTGTTCTTTTTTAGGGGATTTCAATGAGCTTCGATTCCTTCCAAGGCGCCAAGACCCGCCGCGTGTTCATGATGCAAGTGGCCGTCGGCGGCAGCCTGCTGGCCGCTGCTTCGCAAGCCAGCGCACAGGCTCTGGTGGCCGAGACCGACCCGCAAGCCAAGGCCCTGGCCTATGTGGCTGACGGCACCAAGGTCGACAAGGCCAAGCAGCCCAAGTTCGTCGCCGGCAGCAACTGCGGCAACTGCGGCTTGTTCCAGGGCAAGGCCTCCGACGCGTCGGGCGGCTGCCCGCTGTTCGCAGGCAAGAAGGTCGCGACCAAGGGCTGGTGCAACGCCTGGGTCAAGAAGGCCTGATCGGCTTTTTTCTCTCCCAACAAAAAGCCCCGGTCTCCCGGGGCTTTTTGCTTTCAGGCGCGAGGCCCGCTCAATTGAGCTGGGTCACGAACTTGGTGTTCAGGTAGCCGTCGAAGGTCTCGGTGCCGCCCTCGCTGCCCATGCCGCTGTCCTTGATGCCGCCAAACGGCGTCTCGGCCAGTCCCAGGCCGATGTGGTTCATCGACACCATGCCCGCTTCGATTCCGCTGGAGATCATTTGCGCGTTCTTGGTCGAGGTGGTGAAGGCGTAAGCGGCCAGGCCGAAGGGGAGACTGTTGGAGCGCTGAATCGCCTCCTCCAGGGTCTTGAAGCGAACGATGCCTGCCACCGGGCCGAAGGGCTCTTCGGTCATGAAGCGCGAGTCTTCGGGCAGATCGGTCAAGACGGTCGGCGCGAAGAAACTGCCGCCCGAACCCGGGATCGGCGCGCCACCGGCCAGCAAGGTGGCGCCGCGCTCACGCGCGTCGTCAATGAAGCCGGCCAGCGCGCCCACGCGGCGTGCCTGTGCCAGCGGGCCCATGCGGGTGTCGGCCTGCAGGCCGTCGCCCACTTTCAGCGCCTGGGTCTTCTTGACGAATTCGGCGACGAAGCGCTCATAGGCGCCTTCCTGCACATAAAAGCGGGTGGGCGACACGCACACCTGGCCCGCGTTGCGGAACTTGTGGGGCACCAGCAGCTTGACGGCCATGTCGATGTCGGCGTCGTCGCAAACGATCACCGGCGCGTGGCCGCCCAGTTCCATGGTGCTGCGCTTCATCAGGGCTGCGGCCTTGGCTGCCAGCATCTTGCCCACGCCCACCGAGCCGGTGAAGGTGATCTTGCGCACGATGGGGCTGTTGATCAAATGGTCGGACACTTCCGACGGCACGCCCCACACGATATTGAGCACGCCCGGGGGCAGGCCAGCGTCATGGAACAACTGGGCCAGAGCCACCACCGCGCTGGGCGCTTCCTCGGGGCCCTTGAGGATCATGGTGCAGCCCGCGCCGACGGCAGCGGAGATCTTGCGGATCGCCTGGTTGAACGGGAAGTTCCAGGGCGAGAAGGCGGCGCACACGCCCACCGGCTCGCGCAGCACCAGCTGGCGCACGCCATCGACACGCGCGGGGATCACGCGCCCGTAGATGCGGCGGCATTCTTCGGCATGCCACTCGGCATGCTCGGCGCAGAAATTCACTTCGGCCAGGGCCTCCGCCAGCGGCTTGCCCATGTCCATCGTGATGCCGCGGCCGATGTCATTGGCGCGCTCGCGCGCCAGTTCGGCCACGCGACGCAGCACCTTGGCGCGGTCCAGGGGCGAGGTCTTCTTCCAGCTCTCGAAGGCGCGTGCGGAACTGGCCAGTGCGCGGTCCAGGTCTTCGCGGGTGGCGTGCGGCAGCTTGCCGATCACTTCGCCGGTGGCGGGGTTGTAAACGTCCTGCTCGCGCCGGCCCTCGGCGCCAATGAACTGACCGTCGATGTAGAGACTGAGTTTGGGATACATGCAAAAGTCCTATCGATACTGCGATGAATAAAAGTGGTGGACGGCGGCAATGAGCACGTCGGCCTGGTCCTTGTGCGGCGAATGACCGCAGGCGGCCAACTCGAGCAACTGGGTCTGCGGCGCGCGCTGAGCGATGCCGCGGATCTGCGCTAGTGTGCCGTATTCGTCGTCCAGGCCCTGAACGGCCAGAACCGGGCAGCGGATTGCGCTCATTTCGGCCTCGATCGTCCAGGTCTTGAAGGCGGGGTCCAGCCACACGCGGTTCCAGCCCCAGAAGGCCGAGTCCGGGTCGTCGTGGTAGCGGGCCAGGCGTTGGCGCAGGTCGGTGTGCAGGTAGGCCTCGCGTGCCTGTTCGATGCTGGTCACGCTGATGTCTTCCAGCAGGATGTGCGGCGCCAGCACGATGGCACCGGCCACCTGGTCGGGAAAGTGGGCCGCATACAAGAGGGCGATCGAGCCGCCATCGCTGTGGCCGAACACCCAGGGCTTCTCGTGCTGCGTGTCCACCCCCAGCGCGCGCAGCAGCGCCGGCAGTACGTCAAAAGCCTGGCGGTGCATGAAGTCCGTGCCCCAGGTCTCGTTCGGTGCGCGCGGCGTGGAGCGTCCGTAGCCCGGACGCGAGTACACCAGGCCGCGGCAGCCGAGGGCCTCGCACAGGCGCTGCGGAAAATCGCGCCACATCGCCACCGAGCCCAGGCCTTCGTGCAGGAACACCATCAGCGGCGCCTCGCGTCGCTCGGGTGCGATCCACTGGTGCTCGATGCGCACCCGAGCAGTCGCACCGGGCAGGTCCAGCTCAATGAAATCGACGGGCATGCGACCTCAGCGACGCCCTGCTTCCAGCTCGCGCAGCTTGAAGCGTTGGATCTTGCCGGTGGCGGTCTTGGGCAGCTCGGTGACGAACTCGATGAAGCGCGGATATTTGTAGGGGGCCAGACGGTCCTTCACGAAGGCCTTGAGTTCGGCCTCGTCGGCCTGGCCGCCCGCCTTGAGGACCACGAAGGCCTTGGTCTTGGTCAGGCCGTCGGCATCTTCCTTGCCGATGACGGCCGCTTCCAGCACCGCCGGATGCTGCACCAGCGTCGCCTCCACCTCAAAGGGGCTGACGTAGATGCCGCTGACCTTGAGCATGTCGTCGCTGCGACCGCTGTAGGTGTAGCTGCCGTCTTCATTGCGCACGTACTTGTCGCCGCTCTTCGTCCAGCCACCTTGGAAGGTCTCGCGGGTCTTGGCGCGGTTGCCCCAGTACATCATCGCGGCGCTGGGGCCTTGGATGTACAGGTCGCCGGGCTCGCCATCGGGCACCGGGCCGCCGCCTTCTGCGCGCAGTTCGATCTCGTAGCCCGGCACCGGCCAGCCGGTCGTGCCATAGCGCACGCGCTCGGGCCGGTTGGACAGAAAGATGTGCAGCATCTCGGTGGAGCCGATGCCGTCCACGATGTCCACACCGTAGTGGCGTTTGAAGCGCTCGCCCAGGTCGGCCGGCAGGGCCTCGCCCGCCGAGGAGGCCAGGCGCAGGGCCACGGCGTCGCGCGCGGGCAGTTGCGGGTGGGCCAGCATGCCGGCAAAGCCGGTGGGTGCGCCGTAGAAGATGGTGGGCTTGAGGCCACCGACCTCACCGCGCCAGCGCTTGAACGTGGCGTCGGGTGTGGGGCGTTCGGCCATGAGGATCGTGGTCGCCCCCACGCTCAGAGGAAAGGTCAGCGCATTGCCCAGGCCATAAGCGAAAAACAGCTTGGCCGCCGAGAAGCAGACATCGTCCTCGCGCAGTTGCAAGACAGCGCGCCCATAGTGTTCGGCCGTCCAATAGGGGTTGGCATGCGAGTGCACCGTGCCCTTAGGCCGGCCGGTCGATCCCGACGAATACAGCCAGAAGCCGGGGTCGTCGCCTTGGGTGGCTGCAGGTTGGGTCTGCGCCGGATGCTCCTGCACGAAGGCCTCGAAATCCACCTCGTGGGGATGCAGCGGCGCCACCGGGCGCGAGACGATCACGCGAGCGACCTCGTGCTCGGCGCGTGTCATCGCCGCGGTGAGCGTGGGCAGCAGCGCGCCCGAGACCAGCACCGCTTGCGCGCGCGAATGTTCCAGCATGTAGGCGTAGTCGTCGGCGGTGAGCAGGGTGTTGACCGCCACCGGCACCACACCCGCATACATCGCGCCCAGAAAACTCACCGGCCAGTCATTGCAGTCTTGCATCAACAGCAGCACACGCTCTTCGCGGCGCAGCCCCAGGGCGCGCAGGCCGGCAGCCACGCGCTGCACGCGTTCTTGCAACTGGCCGTAGCTCAGGGTGCCCGCATCGTCCACAAAGGCGGCCTTGGTGGCGCGGCCTGCGTTGATCGACAGCAGGTGCTGCGCGAAGTTAAAGCGCTCCGGCGGCGCGGCGACGTGGGCGGTGGCGGTGTCGGTCATGGGCGTGTCTCCTAGGGGCCGGGACGCGTCGATGGCGCGCCCTCTGGCGGGTGGGAAGGTGGGTGGCTTCAGCCGGTGAACTGGATCTGCCCCTGCGGCAGCAGGTACAGCACCAGCGCACGCCCCTGGCGCACGGTGGGACGATGGGCGCTACCCGGCGG
>CANGSD010000137.1 GCA_947455875.1 Comamonadaceae bacterium | reverse complement strand
TGCACCGCCTGCAGCCGCTCGCTGGATTCCCGCGCCAGGCTGGCCAGGGCCGCCAGGGTGGGCGATGCCTCGGCGGCTTGCTGCAGCGTGACGGGGTGGAGGCGGCGGGCGGGGGGGGTGGACATGGTTGGCGCACCGGGGTGCCGGGGCAGGATCCGGCAGGCCCCCGCCCAGGGCGTATCTGGGCCCTGCCGGTGGGTAAAATGTCCGGTTTGACTGCCCGGCCCCCGGCCAGGCAGTCTTTGCCTTCCTGCTCAACTCGTAAAGGATGGCGTCGGCGGTGCGGCCCAGGGGCCGACGCAGACGCCCGTGTCCATGGCCAAGAACTTCCTCTCCCAGATCTTCGGTTCGCGCAACGACCGCTTGTTGAAGCAATACCGCAAGACCGTGGATCGCATCAACGCGCTCGAGCCGCAGCTCGAGGCCCTCAGCGACGAGGCCCTGCGCGCCAAGACCCAGGAATTCCGTGACCGCGTCGCCGCCGGCGAATCGCTGGACGCCCTGTTGCCCGAAGCCTTTGCCGTCGTGCGCGAGGGCTCCAAGCGCGTCATGAAGATGCGCCACTTCGACGTGCAGATGCTCGGGGGCATGGCCCTGCATTTCGGCAAGATCGCCGAGATGCGCACCGGCGAAGGCAAGACCCTCACCGCCACGCTGCCCGTCTATCTCAATGCGCTCGCCGGTCAGGGCGTGCATGTGGTCACCGTCAACGACTACCTGGCCAATCGCGATGCCCAGTGGATGGGGCGCCTGTACAACTTCCTGGGCATGACGGTGGGCGTGAACCTGCCTCAGATGCCGCGCGAGCAAAAGCAGGCCGCTTATCGCAGCGACATCACCTACGGCACCAACAACGAATTCGGCTTCGATTACCTGCGTGACAACATGGTCTACGAGGTCGCCGACCGCGTGCAGCGCACCCTGACCTACGCCATCGTCGACGAGGTCGACTCCATCCTGATCGACGAGGCCCGCACGCCCCTGATCATCAGCGGTCAGGCCGAGGACCAGACCGACCTGTATGTGGCCATGAACCGCATCGTGCCGCAGCTCACGCGCCAGGAGGGCGAGGCCGATCCGCGCACCGGCGAGGGCGTCATCAAGCCCGGCGACTTCACCCTCGACGAGAAAAGCCGCCAGGTCTTTCTCACCGAGCGCGGGCATGAGACCGCCGAGAGCCTGCTGCAAGGCCTGGGCCTGATTGCCGAAGGCGCCAGCCTCTATGACCCGGCCAACATCTCGCTGATGCACCACCTGTACGCGGCGCTGCGGGCCAACCACCTGTACTTCCGCGACCAGCACTATGTGGTGCAGACCGGTGAGAGTGGCACGCCCGAGGTGGTAATCGTCGATGAATTCACCGGACGTCTGATGTCGGGCCGGCGCTGGAGCGATGGCCTGCACCAGGCCGTCGAGTCCAAGGAAGGTGTGCCGATCCAGCCCGAGAACCAGACCATGGCCTCGATCACCTTCCAGAATTATTTCCGTCTGTACGGCAAGCTCTCTGGCATGACGGGAACGGCCGACACCGAGGCCTACGAATTCCAGGAGATCTATGGTCTTGAGACCGTGGTCGTGCCGCCCAATCGGCCCAGCCGCCGCGACGACCAGCTCGATCGCGTCTACAAGACCACCAAGGAGAAGTACGACGCCGCGATCCAGGACATCCGCGATTGCCATGAGCGCGGTCAGCCGGTCCTCGTGGGCACCACCTCGATCGAGAACTCCGAGATCATCGACCAGCTGCTGACAAAAGTGGGCTTGCCGCACCAGGTGCTCAATGCCAAGCAGCATGCGCGCGAGGCCGACATCGTGGCCCAGGCCGGTCGTCCGAAGATGGTCACCATCGCCACCAACATGGCGGGCCGCGGCACCGACATTGTGCTGGGGGGCAATGTCGAAAAAGCCATCCAGGCGGTGGAAGCCGATGCGGGTCTGGATGACGCAGCCCGAGCCACCCGCATCGCGCAATTGCGTGAACAGTGGGACCAGGACCACGCCCTGGTCGTGGCCCAAGGCGGCCTGCGCATCATCGCCACCGAGCGTCACGAGTCGCGCCGCATCGACAACCAGCTGCGCGGACGTTCGGGCCGCCAGGGCGATCCGGGTTCTTCGCGCTTTTATCTGAGCCTGGACGATCCGCTGATGCGAATCTTCGCGGGTGACCGGGTCAAGGCCATCATGGACCGCCTGAAGATGCCCGAGGGCGAGGCCATCGAAGCCGGTATCGTCACCCGCAGCATCGAAAGCGCGCAGCGCAAGGTCGAAGCCCGCAACTTCGACATGCGCAAGCAGCTGCTCGAATACGACGACGTTGCCAACGACCAGCGCAAGGTCATCTACCAGCAACGCAACGACATCCTGGACGCGGCCAGCCTCTCGGCCCAGATCGAGAGCTTGCGCGAGGGCTGCTTCACCGACCTGGTGCGCCAGTACGTGCCCATTGAATCCGTCGAGGAGCAATGGGATCTGCCGGGTCTTGAGAAGGCGCTGGCAGATGAATGGGGCCTGCAGGTTCCGTTGCGCGAGAAAGTGCAGATGGCGGACAGCGTCACCGACGAAGACATCGTCGAAGAAGTGGTCGTCGCCGCCCACGCCGCGTTCAAGCTCAAGGTGCAGGAGGTGGGTGAAACCAACTTCACGCAGTTCGAGCGCATGGTCTTGCTGCAAAGCATCGACACGCACTGGCGCGAGCATCTGTCGGCCCTCGATTACCTGCGTCAGGGCATCCACCTGCGTGGCTATGCGCAAAAGCAACCCAAGCAGGAATACAAGCGCGAAGCCTTCGAGCTGTTTGGGCAGTTGCTCGACTCCGTGAAGAACGAAGTCACGCGCACCCTCATGACCCTGCGCGTGGAATCGCCCGCACAACTCGATCAGGCCGCCCAGGACATCGAGGGCCGTGCCGAGCGCATCGCCAACGTCACCTACACCGCGCCCACCGAGACCGGCGAGCCCGAGTCCACGGTCGACGCCGCCACTGCACGCGCCTCAGGCGGGATGCCGCGCGTGGGCCGCAACGAACCCTGCCCCTGCGGCAGCGGCAAGAAGTTCAAGCAGTGTCACGGCCGGCTCCAGTGAGCTGAGCGCCGCCCCTCCCGCCTCATCCCCCGTCACGTGCCGCCCCACACCCTTGTGTGGGGCGCCTGTGCGCGCGCGTGCTGATCCCATGGCCTGAACCCTCACGCCTGAGTTAAGCATCTCTTGCGTACTCAAAAAAAACGCATTTCAGTGGATTTTTTGTAACCACTCCTGTCAAAGCTGACAGGGATTTGTGAGTGACGCCTAGGCGACAGCCTCTTCAATTAGGAGGTGCTCAACAGGGGGATACATATGACCACTCTTTCACCTATCCGAAACATCGAAACTGTCGCCGCCGCCTCGGGGCGCACTCCTACAGGCGTGTCGCCTGCTGCGGGTGTATCGACGATTCCGACCGCGCGCAGCCCGGGCTTGTCAACGCACTTGCGTCAACGCATTGCTCGCGATTTTCATGCGCGCTGGAGCGAGGAATGGGGCAGTAAGTTCGTGACCCATGGCCGTGCCCCGGGGCGCGACGCCATCCGACTCGATGGCAACGACTATCTGGCCGTCACCGGGCATCCGCGCATCGTGCAGGCGCAGATCGACAACCTGAGGTGCAACCACGACGCCGTGACGCAATCAAGCGTGTTCCACCTGGCGGGCTCTCCCACCCACCGGTTCGAGCTTGCACTGGCCGATTGGATCGGCGCAGACAGCGCGCTGCTCTGTCAGTCTGGCTACACCGCCAACCTCGGACTGCTGCAGGTGATCGCCGATCCCGAGACGCCGGTGTATGTGGACAGCCTGGCCCACATGTCGCTGTGGGAGGGCGTGCGTGCGTCGGGGGCTACAGCCCACGCCTTTCGCCACAACGATCCTGCCCACCTGGCCCGGATGATTCCTCGCCATGGTCCTGGCTTGGTGGTGGTCGACTCGGTGTACAGCACCACCGGCGCGCTGTGCCCACTTCCCGAGATGGTGCAGGTCGCACAGGACCACGGCTGCATGATCCTGGTGGATGAATCGCACTCCCTGGGTACGCATGGTCCGCAGGGCCGTGGCTTGTGCGCGCAATGGGGTCTGACGGACCGTGTGCATTTCATCACCGCCAGTCTGGCCAAGGCCTTCGCCGGGCGTGCTGGCTTTTTCACCATGCCCGAGGAACTGCGCTACTACCTCATGTGCCACAGCTTTCCGAGTATTTTCAGCTCGAGTCTGCTGCCCCACGAGATCGCGGGCCTGGCCGCAACGCTGGAGGTTTTGCGCGAGGCCGACGATGGCCGGGAACGCCTGCATCAGCACACAGTGCGCGTGCCCACCCGCCTGACGGAGCTGGGCTACCCCATCGCCCATGGCTCCGAGCAGATCATCGCGCTGGAGGCGGGCTCGGAGGTCGACACCCTGGCCTTGCGTGACACCCTGGAGGCGCGCGGCATTTTCGGTGCGGTGTTCGTTGCACCGGCCACGGCCCGTCAGCGCGCGATGATCAGACTCACGCTGAACGCCGCGCTCACCGACGCCGAGCTGAATCACCTGGAGGCTGTGGCCGCCGAGATCGCGCCGCAGGTGTGCCCCTGGAACTGGCCCATCGCTCGCCGACAAAACCGGCAGGCGTCGGTCATGGCCTGATCAATCCTGGATCGTCCGGCCCTCTTGCCGGGTCAGCCATTCATGGTGACCCGTGATGGGGGCTGGCAGATCCGAAGGTGGCAGTTGGCAAAGAGCGGCCAGCAGGCCGCCTGCGCCCTCGGGCGCAAAGGCAGGCAAAGGGGTGCCGGGCCCGTGGATCCCCAGCGCTTGCCACAGCTCC
>CANGSD010000136.1 GCA_947455875.1 Comamonadaceae bacterium | reverse complement strand
CTGCAGGCTTTGATAAGCCTCAGGCGGCGCCTTCGACGATGCGGATATCGCGCACCACCGCGTTGGTACCCAAAGCCGCCAACGCCTCTTTGTAGCTCGCGCTCTCGTAGGCCGCCTGGGCCGCTGCCACGCTGTCGAACTCGACCACCACCGTGCGCATCATCTTGCCGCCCTCCTTCACCAGGCTCGGCATGCCGCGCACGATGAACTTGCCACCTGAAGCCGCCAGCGAGGGGCCCGCCAACTTGCCATACGCTGCGACAGCGGCTTCGTCGTGAATGGCGTGATAGGTGCTAATCCAATAAGCCTTGGGCATGGGGTCTCCTTCTTTTAGAGGTATCAACGAGAGGGGTCCTGATCGTAGCGCCGTCCGCGCGCCATCAATTCGGGGGTGCCGATCACGGCATTGAGGCCATCGAAATCGAGCATGCTGCCCTTCATCGATGCGGTCGTACCTTGGGCACGCAGCTGACCGTAATAGTGCTGCAGGGTGTGGGCCACGGCACGCGCCGTCCCGCCGGGGAAGATCACGATGCGGTAACCGCGCCGACCGAGTTCATCGGCCGACTGTACGGGCGTCTTACCGCCCTCCACCATATTGGCCAGCATGGGGATGCGCCCAGCAAAGCGCGCGCAGGCCGCGTCCATTTGTTCGGGCGTACGCACCGCTTCAATGAACAGGGCGTCTATGCCACAGGCCAGATAGCGCTCAGCGCGCTCCATCGCGGCCTCGAAGCCCTCGACAGCGACGGCATCGGTGCGCGCCAGGATCAAGGTGTCGTCGCTGCGACGCGCATCGAGCGCCGCGCGCAGCTTGCCGCACATCTCCCCCACTGGGATCACGCCCTTGCCTTCCAGGTGGCCGCAGCGCTTGGGAAAGGTCTGATCCTCCAGCTGGATCATGGCTGCGCCCGCGCGCTCGAACTCGCGCACGGTGCGCTGGGTGTTCAGCGCATTGCCAAAGCCCGTATCGGCATCCACGATCACCGGCAGCTGTACGCGCTCGGTGATGCGCGCCAGGGTGTCGGCCACCTCGGTCTGGGTGGTCAGGCCGATATCCGAGCGGCCCAGGCGCGTGTACGCAATGGACGCACCCGAGAGATACAGGGCCTCGAAGCCCGATTGCTCGGCGATGAGCGCGCTGAGCGCGTCATAGATGCCCGGCGCGAGCAAGACGCGGTCCTGGGCCAGTCGTTGCTTGAGTGTCATGTCGTGGCCTTCAGGGTGGCGGCAGCCGTGTGCGCAGCGATCCAGCCACCGGCCAGCGCACTGAGCAGGCCATTGCCGGAGAGATAGCCCCAGACCGCATCGCCCGAGACACCGCGCGCAGCACCGCCGGCTGCCAGCAGATTGGGCAAGGGGTGGCCGTCGGCGCCCCGGACGCGACACTGCGCGTCGATGTCCAGGCCGCCCTGGGTGTGAAACAGCGCGCCGGTGACTTTGACCGCGTGGTACGGCGGATGAAAGCGATCGAGGGCGCTGTCCAGACCTCGCACTTCGCAACCGATCAAACGGGCCAGTGCTGGTTTGTCGGCAGCGGTGCGCAGCGCGCCGGCGCCTTCTGCCTGCTGGAAATCCGGGAAGGTGCGCGCCAGCGTCAACAGGCGATCGTCAAACACGTTCCAGGCGACTTGCCCGGGCTGCTGCAGCACGCGCACCGAGGCCTCGGAGTAGCCCTCGGTCTCGTCGTGAAAACGCTGGCCCTGCGCATTGAGCTGGATGCCGCCCTCGGCCATCACCGCCCAGGTCATGAGGATGCCCTGGGGTACCACCCAGGAGCCATGGCCCTGATAGCCCGTGAGGTCGGCCAGGCGCGCGCCGAGCTGGCGACCCCATTGAATGGCACTGCCGTCGTTACCCACGTGACCGCCAAAGGTGGCGCCGCGCATCTCGGGCAGCAGCTCGCCCACCATCTGCGTGTTGCCACCAAAACCATTGCAGGCCAGCACCAGGGTGTCGCAGGCCAGTTGCTCAAGGTGTCCATCGGGACGCTCAAAGCCCAGGCCCCGCACGCGCTGCGCGTCATCCACATAGAGTTCGCGCACGGTGGCTTGCGTGAGCAGCATCGCACCCGCCTCGTTGGCGGCGCGCTCGAGTTGCGCGATCAAGGAGGCGCCTGTCTTGTCCGGTGTGGCATGCATGCGGTACGCACTGTGACCGGGATACAGAAAGCCGTCCAGCACCTGCAGGGTCACGCCATGGCGCTGCGCCAGTCGGTCCAGCGCGGGCGCAATAGCGTCGGTGTAGGCCGCGACCAGATGCGGCGCGGCGCGACCCTTGGCCTTGTCCTGGATGTCTTGCGCAAAGCGCTGCGCGCTGTCTTCAATTCCCGCCGAGCGCTGGGCCTGGGTGCCTGCCGCGGGCACGAAACCCGAGGACAGCGCAGTGGAGCCCGCCGGGCGCTCGTCGCGTTCAAGGACCGCGCACTCGATGCCTGCATCGCGCAGCGCGATGGCTGCCATCAGGCCACAGGCGCCAGCGCCGACGATGGCCACCGGCACCATGGGTGCGTCGGCCGCGAGCGCGGATACCGGCAGCACGCGCGGCTCGCGGGTCGGATCGAGAGTTGCGCTCGTCATGTCAGATCGACAACACCCGCGCGATCAGGCCGTCGGGCGATGCAGGTACTGGCCGGTCGGTTTCCCTAGGATCTGGCCGTTCTCGTAAATCAGCTTGCCACGCAGGAAGGTGGCGTCGACATGCGCGGACAGCTCCAGACCTTCGAAGGGCGTGTAGCCCTGGGTGGAGGGCGACTCCTTGGCGTGGATGGTCCAGGTGCGGTTCGGATCGACCAGCACCACATCGCCGTCAAAGCCCTCGGCGATATCGCCCTTGTGGTTCAGGCCGTAGCGGTGGGCCGGGTTCCAGCACAGAACGCGGGCCATGTGGTTGTAGCTCATGCCGCGGCGCGTGCCCTCGCTGACCAGGGCGGGCAGCAGGTACTCGGTGCCGCCAAAGCCGCTCTTGGCCATCCAGATATTGCCGAAATAGCGTTTAGGCACCTTCATTTCCTGGCGGCAGCAAGCGTGGTCGGACACCACCCAATCGAGCTCGCCTTCGAGCAGGGCCTGCCAGAGGAATTCGACGTCTTCGCGGGGGCGGATCGGCGGGTTCACCTTGGCCAGTTCGGCGGCCTTGGAAGTGATATCCAGCATCAGGTGGCCGATGGTGACTTCGCGCTTGAAGTCGATGTGCGGGAAGACGTCGGCCATCATCATCGCCGCCTGCACCGCCTTGCGCGAGCTCAGATGTAGCAGGTTGATATTGGGCAACGCGGTCTCATTGGCCAGGTAGCTGGCGATGAAAACAGCCAGGCCCTCGGAGTGCTGAGGGCGCGAGGCGCTGTAGGCGGCCAGGCCCTTGAGCGACTTGTCCTTCTCGACGATCTTGGTGTAGGCCGTCATGATCTCGGCGGTCTCGCAGTGCAGCGACAGCGAGATCTGGTGGGCCTTATCCGGCATCTGCTCGCGCGCCGCCTGAATGCCACGCATGATGAACTCGAAGTGGGCGAGGTCGTAGCGCTCGTCCTCACCGATCATCAGGAATTCTTTCTGCGAGTTCGAGGCGCCATGCAGACCATGCGAGCCGTAGAACATGAAGATCTTGAAGCTGGAGACACCGTGCTTTTCAATCAGCATCGGGATCTCTTCGATGTGCTTGCGGTCCATGGGCGCCAGGTGGTATCCGTAGTCCACATGGAAGCGCCCCTTGGAGATCTTGAGGACCTCGGGGTAGAACTTGGCGTAAGGGCCGCCCTTGTTCAAGTAGTACTGGCCGGTGCGAAAGTAATTGAGGCTGGAGGTCACACCGCCCATGGCCGCGGCCTTGCTTTCAGTGACCGCGTCTTCGCCCAGAGGCGAGTAGATGCCACTGTGCATATGGGCGTCGACCACGCCCGGAAAAGCGAGTCGGCCCTTGCCGTCGTAGACCTTCTTGGCCTGGGTCACATCGATGCCGGGGGCGACCTTGACCACCCGCTCGTTGGTGATGGCGATATCGCCCTCGTGCACCACGTTGCCGTGAGGACGCACGACGCGCACGTTCTTGATCAAGAGGTCATACAGGGGTTGGCTCATGAGGTCTCCAGGGTCTTGGAAGGAATGCGTTCACGCAAAAGAGGGAACAGGCCGCCGGCGTTCACCATCGCCAGCAGGAAATCAGGCACCGGCGCGCACGCCAGACGGCGGCCGTCGGCGGCGATCACGACAGGCGCGCCCACCGCCTGCAGGTCCAGGCGCACGGCCTCACCTTCCGCCAAGGTCTCGGCCTCGGGGCAGGTCAGAAGCAGCAGGCCCAGGTTGTAGGCATTGCGGAAAAACAGGCCGCTGTAAGACGGCGCGATCACGGCCGCCACACCCAGATGACGTAGCGCACCGGCCGCCTGCTCGCGCGAGGAGCCGATGCCAAAGCCGGGGCCAGCGGCGATCACATCACCCGGGCGTACGTCGCGCGCAAATTCAGGACGCAGGGCCTCCAGGCAGTGCGGGGCGATGCCCTCGATGCCCAGTTTCATGTAGGCGCCGGGGGCCAGCACGTCGGTGTCCACATCGGCACCCAAGCGCCAGACGCGGTGCTTGCCAGCAGCATTCAGGTCGGTCATGCGACCACCTCGGCCATCATCTCGCGCGGGTCGCAGATGCGCCCGGCCACGGCCGATGCGGCCACCGTGTAGGGCGAGGCCAGGTAGACGCCGGTGTCGGGCGATCCCATGCGACCCCGGAAATTGCGCGCGGTGCTGGAGATCACACTGCGCGCCTGCGAAAGCGAATCGCCATAACCCGCGCAGGCGCCGCAGGCGGTAGCGCCCACTTCGGCGCCGGCATCGCGCAGCACCTGCATCAGCCCTTCG
>CANGSD010000135.1 GCA_947455875.1 Comamonadaceae bacterium | reverse complement strand
GGTGCGGCGCGGGCATTTCAACTTTGACCGCATCACCTTCAAGATCTACTTGGACGAGACCTCGCGCTTTGAGGGTCTGAAGGCCGGCGAATTCGATTTCATGCGCGAGTTCATCTCGCGCAACTGGGCGCGCCAGTACAAGGGGCGGGTGTTTGACTCCGGCGAGTTGAAGCAGCGCGCCTTCGAGAACCGCAACCCCGGCGATTTCCAGGGCTATGTGTTCAACCTGCGCAAGCCCAAGTTTCAGGACCCGCGGGTGCGCCGCGCCATCGGCCTGGCCTTCGACTTCGAGTGGATGAACCGCCAGCTCTTTTACGGCCTGTACAAGCGCGTGGACGGCTACTTTCCGAACAGCGAATTTCAGGCCCAGGGCCTGCCCGGCGCCGACGAACTGGCCCTGCTCGAACCCCTGCGCGCCCAAGTCGCGCCCGAGGTCTTTGGGCCGGTGCCGCGCTCGCCCAGCACCGCGGCGCCCGCCAGCCTGCGTGACAACCTGCGCCAGGCCCAGGTCCTGCTGGCCCAAGCCGGCTGGACTTACCGCGACGGCGCGCTGCGCAACGCCAAGGGCGAGGCCTTCACCCTGGAGTTCCTCACCGACCAGCCCTCGCTGGTGCGCATCGTCACGCCTTTCCAGAAGTCCCTCGAGAAGCTGGGCATCAAGCTCACGTTCCGCGCGGTCGACTTTTCTCTGGCCAAGCAGAAGATGGACGCCTTCGACTTCGAGCTCACCTCGGCCCGCCTGCCTGGCAGCACCTCGCCCGGCGGCGAGCTGCTCGAGCGATTGGGGTCGCAGGCCGCAGCCACGCCGGGCTCGTCCAACGTCTGGGGCCTGGCCGACCCGGCGGTCGATGCCTTGCTGCAAAAAGTGGTGCAGGCCACCACGCGCGAGCAGCTGCGCGCGGCGCTGCGCGCCCTTGATCGGGTGCTCACGCACGGCCACTACTCGGTGCCGCATTACTATGGCGATGCTTTCCTGGTGGGCTATCGTCCGCGTCGCTTCGAGCTGCCCGCCAGCATCCCGCCTTATTACGACGTGCACCAGTGGGCCATGTCCACCTGGTGGGCGTCACCCGCTCACCGCTAACCGGCACCGCGCCCCATGGCCAGCTACATCCTCAAGCGCCTGCTGCTGATGATCCCCACCTTGTTTGGGGTGCTGCTGCTCACGTTCGTGGTGGTCCAGTTCGTGCCCGGTGGGCCGGTCGAACAGATGGTGGCCCAGTTGCAAGGGCGCGATGCAGGCGGCGAGGGCGCCGCCAGCGCTGGGGCCGGCTACCGCGGTCGCCAGGGCGTGGACGAAAAGCGCATCGCCGAAATCCGCCAGCTCTATGGCTTTGACAAGCCCGCGCACGAACGCTTCATCCAGATGCTGGGACAGTTCGCGCGCTTCGATCTCGGCAAGAGTTTTTATCAGCACAAGGACGTTTGGCAGTTGGTGAAGGAGAAGCTGCCGGTGTCCATCAGCCTGGGGCTGTGGACCTTCTTTCTGAGTTACCTCATCGCCGTGCCCTTGGGCGTGGCCAAGGCGGTACGGGCCGGTTCGCGCTTTGACCTGGTCAGCACGCTCTTTGTCTTGGTGGGCTATGCCATTCCAGGCTTTGTGCTCGGGGTGGCCCTGTTGGTGGTCTTTGGCGGCCAGTTGCAGTGGTTTCCCTTGCGGGGCCTGACCTCGTCCAACTGGGAGCAACTCAGTCTCCTGGGCAAGGTGGTCGATTACCTGTGGCATATCGCGCTGCCTGTCACCGCCATGGTCCTGGGCAGCTTCGCCGTCACCGCGATGCTGACCAAGAATGCCTTTCTCGAGGAAATCCGCAAGCAGTACGTGTTGACCGCCCGCGCCAAGGGCCTGCCCGAAAACAAGGTGCTGTGGAAACACGTGATGCGCAACGCGCTCATTCCCATCGTCACCGGTTTTCCGGCGGCCTTCATCGGCGCCTTCTTCACCGGCTCGCTCTTGATCGAGACGCTGTTCTCGCTCGATGGCCTGGGCTTGCTCAGTTATGAAAGCGTGATCCGCCGCGACTATCCGGTGGTCCTGGGCACGCTGTATCTGTTCACCCTGATCGGTCTGGTGACTAGGCTGGTGAGTGATCTGACGTATGTCTGGGTAGACCCCCGTGTCAAATTTGATTAACCCCCCCGAAGCGGCCGATGGCCGCCTCCCCCCCGCAGGGGGGGCGCCGCCGGTGGACGGGCGGAGCCCGATCCACGGTGGCCCTGGTGAAGGGGCACGCTCTATTTCGCCGGGGCGGCGCGCCTGGCAGCGTTTTCGCCGCAACCGCCTAGGCTTTGTGAGCCTGGTGATCTTTTGCACGCTGGTGCTGGCCAGCCTGTTTGCCGAGGCGCTGTCCAACGACAAGCCGTTGGTGGTGAGGTACGAGGGCCAGTGGTACTTCCCGCTGGCCAAGGACTATCCCGAGAAGACCTTCGGCGGCGACTTCGCCACGCCGGCCGATTACCTCGACCCCTACATCCGCGAGCGCATCACCGGCGGCGACAACTGGGCGATCTATCCGCTCAATCCCTACGGCCCCAAGACCCTCAATTACTTTGCCAGCCGACCCAATCCGGCCATCCCCTCGTCCGAAAATTTCCTGGGCACCGACGACCGCGGGCGTGATCTGCTGGCGCAGTTGATTTATGGCTTCAGGGTCAGCGTGCTGTTTGCGCTGGCCCTGACCGCCATCGGCACGCTGCTGGGGGTGGTCACTGGCGCGATACAAGGCTATTTCGGCGGCAAGACCGATCTGGCCTTCCAGCGCTTCATCGAGATCTGGGGCTCGATGCCCGAGCTGTATCTCCTGATCATCTTCAGCGCGGTGTTCGCGCCGAGCGTGGCCTTGCTGCTGGTGCTGCTGTCGCTGTTTGGCTGGATGGGCCTGTCCGACTATGTGCGCGCCGAGTTTCTGCGCAATCGGCAGATGGACTATGTGCGCGCCGCCCGCGCGCTGGGCGTGGGCAACTGGCGCATCATGACCCGCCACATCCTGCCCAATAGCATGACCCCGGTGGTCACCTTCCTGCCGTTTCGCATGTCGGCGGCCATCTTGGCCCTGACCTCGCTGGACTTTCTGGGTCTGGGCGTACCGCCCGGCACGCCGTCGCTGGGCGAGCTTTTGAGCCAGGGCAAGGCCAACATCGATGCCTGGTGGATTTCGCTGTCCACCTTCGGCGTGCTGGTGACCACGCTGCTGCTTCTGACCTTCATGGGTGACGCGCTGCGCGACGCGCTCGACCCGCGCAAGAACCCGACATGAACCCCACCTCGCCCTTGCTCGATGTGCGTGGCCTGTCGGTCGCCTTTGGCGACAAGACGGTGGTGCATGGCGTGGATTTCGCCCTGGGTGCGGGCGAGAAGCTGGCGCTGGTGGGCGAGTCTGGATCGGGCAAGACGGTCACGGCCTTGGCCTTACTGCGTTTGGCGCAAAACGCGCGCTTGACCGGATCGGCCCTGTTGGCAGGCGCGTCGTCGCAGGCTACGAGTGCCGGCACGGAGGACCGCGACCTCCTAGCCGTGTCCGAACGCGAGATGCTGGGGATTCGCGGCAGCGACATCGCGATGATTTTTCAAGAGCCCATGACAGCGCTCAACCCGCTGTTCACCGTCGGCGACCAGGTGGCCGAGGTGCTGCAGCTTCAACGCGGGATGGACCGCCAGCAGGCCTGGGCGGCCGCTATCGAGGCTCTGGCCGCCACTGGCATTCCAGAACCTGCAAGGCGCGCGCAGGCCTTTCCCCACCAGCTCTCAGGCGGTCAGCGTCAGCGCGCCATGATCGCCATGGCCCTGGCCTGCCGCCCGCGCCTGCTGCTGGCGGACGAACCGACCACTGCACTGGACGTCACCCTGCGCGGGCAGGTGCTGGACCTGCTGTCCGATTTGCAGCGCCAGACCGGCATGGCGGTCTTGATCATCACGCACGACCTGAACCTGGTGCGCAAGTTCGCCGACCGCGTGGCGGTCATGGAAAACGGCCATCTGGTGGAACAGGGGACTGTGGCCGAGGTGTTCGCCGCGCCGCGCCATCCCTACACCCGCAAGCTGATCGAGAGTCGCCCGGTACGAGAAGTCTTGGTCGACGACGCGCCTTCGCAGGCGGCCCCGATCCTGCAGGCCAGCGGCCTGCGCGTGGGGTACTCCGTGCCGCTGCCCGGGCTCAAGGGCTGGTTCAAGCGCGGCGAGTATGTGGCGGTACAGGGCGCCGACCTGCGCCTGCAGCCAGGGCGCACGCTGGGGGTGGTGGGTGAGTCCGGTTCGGGCAAATCCACCCTGGCCCTGGCGGCCCTGGGCTTGCTGCCGCATCAGGGGCAGCTGCAGATCGCGCGCGGCGCCTGGAGCGACAACGCCGCCTCCAACCGCGCCCTGCGACGCGCGGTGCAAGTGGTGTTTCAGGACCCGTTCTCCTCGCTGTCGCCGCGCATGACCGTGCAGGAGATCGTGGGCGAGGGCTTGCTGGTGCACGAGCCGCAACTGCCCGATGCGGCACGCCGCGAGCGCATCGTGCAGGCCTTGACCGAGGTCGGCCTGACCGAGGCGCAGTTCCCCGGCTTGCTGGCCCGCTACCCCCACGAGTTCTCGGGCGGGCAGCGCCAGCGCCTGGCCATCGCCCGGGCCCTGATCGTGCAGCCGCAGCTCCTGGTGCTGGACGAACCCACCAGCGCCCTGGACGTGACCATCCAGCAGCAGGTGCTGCGCCTGCTGCAGCGGCTGCAGCGAGAGCGCAATCTGAGCTATCTCCTGATCACCCACGACGTGGAGGTGATCCGCGCCATGGCCCATGACGTGCTGGTGATGAAGGACGGCCAGATCGTCGAGGCCGGCTCGGTCGACGAGGTCATGGGCCGCCCGCGCCAGG
>CANGSD010000134.1 GCA_947455875.1 Comamonadaceae bacterium | reverse complement strand
TCCAGCCCGGACGCCAGCGCGTCGAGCAGTTCTTGGGTTGCGAGGAGCATGGGGCGCGATTTTACGGGGCGGCCGACCCACCGCCGGCGACCGCGATCGTGTGAAAAATGACTGGCTTATCATGAAAGCCCCCAAAACAAATGAGGAGATCGTCATGGCCTATCGCTACGAAATGGTTCAACTGCCCCCCAACATCCAGATCAGCGCCTCTGGGCAGAAAGGCAATGAAGCGGCCGTTTATCTGCAAAACGTGGTGAACGAGAAAGCAAAAACCGGCTGGGAGTTCTATCGGGTGGACACCATCGGTGTCGCCACCAAGCCCGGTTGCCTGGATGGCCTATTGGGTAAGAAAGAGGAACTCACCAACTTTTATGTGGTCACTTTCCGCCAGCCTCAATAAAGGCGCGGTCCAGGCCAGCGGGTGGCTGATCCGGGTTTACCAACGCGTCGCGCCGCAGCGAGTGCGTGACTCGTGCCGCTTCACCCCCACCTGCTCCCATTACGCGCTGCTCGCCCTGGACAAACATGGGTTTCTCACCGGCTGGCGCAAGACCTGGGGCCGCCTGGGCCGATGCCGACACCCCCACGGGGGCGAAGACTACCCCTGAGCGCAAGGGGATCCGCGATCCCCTACATTTATCCCCTTTTGAAAATCCGGAGCCTTCCATGACTGCCCGCTCGTCCCTCCACGGCCTGAAGGTCGACACCGCCCTCGCCCGCTTTATCGACGAGGCGGTGCTGCCTGGCACCGGCATTGCGCCCGCCGCCTTCTGGAAAGGCTTTGACGCCATCGTCCACGACCTCGCACCCAAGAACGCCGCCCTGCTGGCCGAACGCGATCGCCTGCAAACCGAGATGGACACTTGGCACAGCGCCCACCCCGGCCCGATCCTGGACATGCGCGCCTACCGCGGCTTCCTGGAAAAAATCGGCTACCTGGTCACGCCGCCCGCTGGCGCGAAGGCCACCACCACCCACGTCGACGCCGAACTGGCCACCCAGGCCGGCCCGCAGCTGGTGGTGCCTATCCTCAACGCACGCTACGCGCTCAACGCCGCCAACGCGCGCTGGGGCTCGCTGTATGACGCGCTGTATGGCACCGACGCCATCCCCGAGACCGATGGCGCGGCCAAGGGCCCCGGTTACAACGAAGTACGCGGCGCAAAAGTGATCGCCTATGCCCGCGGCGTGCTGGATCTGGCAGCGCCCCTGGCCTCGGGCTCGCATGTGGGCTCCACCGGCTACCGCATCGAAGGCGGCCAGCTGAAGGTGACCGTGCAAGGCGGCGCCACCACCGGCCTGAAAGACCCGACGGCCTTCGTCGGCTACCAGGGCGAGGCGTCGGCGCCGTCGTCCATCCTCTTGAAGCACAACGGCCTGCACCTGGACCTGCAAATCAACCGCCAGCACCCGATCGGCGCCACCGACCCCGCCGGCGTGAGCGATCTGGTGATGGAAGCGGCCTTGTCCACCATCCTGGACCTCGAAGACTCCATCGCTGCGGTGGACGCCGAAGACAAGCTGGTCGCCTACAAGAACTGGCTCGGCATCCTCAAGGGCACGCTGACCGAAGACGTGAGCAAGGGCGGCAAGACCTTCACCCGCGGCCTGAACCCCGACCGCCTCTACAAGGCCCCTAGCGGCAGCGGCGAAGTGCGCCTGCATGGCCGCTCACTCCTGTTCCTGCGCAATGTGGGTCACCTCATGACCAACCCCGCCATCTTGTGGGGGGCCGACAAGGAAATTCCCGAGGGCATCCTGGACGCGGTGATCACCACCACCATCGCCCTGCATGACCTGCAAGGCCATGGCAAAGACGGTCTGCGCAACTCGCGCACCGGCTCGGTCTACATCGTCAAGCCCAAGATGCACGGTCCGCAGGAAGTGGCCTTCGCCTGCGAGTTGTTCGGCCGCGTCGAGCAGCTGCTGGGGCTGCCGGCCAACACCGTGAAGCTGGGGATCATGGACGAAGAGCGCCGCACCAGCGTGAACCTGCAGGCCTGTATCGCGCAAGCCGCCGCACGCGTGGCCTTCATCAACACCGGCTTTCTCGATCGCACCGGCGATGAGATGCACACCGCCATGCGCGCCGGCTCCATGTACCGCAAGGGCGACATGAAATCCAGCGCCTGGATCCAGGCCTACGAGAAGAACAACGTGCTGGTGGGCCTCTCGTGCGGCCTGCGCGGTCGCGCGCAAATCGGCAAGGGCATGTGGGCCATGCCCGATCTGATGGCGGCGATGCTGGAACAAAAGCGCGCGCACCCGATGGCGGGTGCCAACACCGCCTGGGTGCCCTCGCCCACGGCCGCCACGCTGCATGCCCTGCACTATCACCAGGTCGATGTGTTCGCCGTGCAACAAGAGCTGGAGAAAACCTCGGCCGATTCCGTGCGCGACGAGATCCTGGCCAACCTGCTGCAGGTGCCGGTGGCGCCCGACGCCAAGTGGACGGCCGCCGAGCGCCAGCAGGAACTCGATAACAACGTGCAGGGCATCCTGGGCTATGTGGTGCGCTGGATCGATCAGGGCGTGGGCTGCTCCAAGGTGCCCGACATCCACAACGTGGGCCTGATGGAAGACCGCGCCACGCTGCGCATCTCCAGCCAGCACATTGCCAACTGGCTGCGCCATGGCGTGATCAGCGCCGACCAGGTGCACGAGACCTTCCAGCGCATGGCCGCGGTGGTGGACAAGCAAAACGCAGGCGATGCGGCCTACCAGCCCATGGCCGGCAACTGGACCACCTCCTACGCCTATCGCGCTGCGCTGGATCTGGTGTTCAAGGGCGAGGCGCAGCCCTCGGGCTACACCGAGCCCCTGCTGCATGCATGGCGGCTGAAGTACAAGGCGAAGGCTTGACGCCTGCGAGCCCCGACCCGGCACGCTGCCCCCTGTGCGGCGGGCCCAACGGGTGCGCCATGGAAACGAAGCGGCGCACCGGCGAGCCGCAGCCGCCTTGCTGGTGCGTCACCGCGCAGTTCAGCGAGGCGCTGCTGGCCCGCGTGCCCGAGTCGGCGCGCAACCAGGCCTGCATTTGCGCCGCCTGCGTCGGGCAAGCGGCCACCTCACAGGGCCAGGGAAACCGCTGAAGGCGCGGCGCTGGCCAGCGCGCCGAGCACGGACGTTCCGCGCAATTTGACGCGGTTACCGTCAATGACTTCCAGGTCTTCGAACACCCGCTGTGCCCAGTTCAGGTCACCGGTCCTTTGCGCGTCCAGTGCAAGCCAAGCCTGAAGATCGGCCAGACGCCGCGTCTCGCGGGTCCAGCGGATCAAGGGGCCGATGTCCATCGTCGTGGCACCGACCGTCACGTGGCAGGGTCGCGGGCGCGGCAGAGGGCCCTGCTGGTAATTCACGTAACGCCACAGCGCAGATTGGTAAACGGCCATTTCGTCGGGCTGCTCGTGGAAGAACGCCTGCCAATGCAGGCTGCACGTCGTGTCGAAACCGTGCCCGTTCGCCAAGTCCGCGCTGCGCTCCTCCGTCTCATAACTGTCGACCACCTCGGTGACGGGCGCCACCAAGCCGCCCACGCCCCGCACCGCATGCCGCAGATGGGATACCAGCGCCGGCATCGACGTGCCCGCCGTCATCGCGACCCCGCCCACTGCGACCGAGGCCGCGACCGTCGCGACCCCCACCAGCGCCGCGCTGCGCGCCGCCCGCGCCTGAATCTCGCTAGGGGAGACATCCTCCTGGCGCTCCTGCAGGTAGGCCTGATTCAAGGCATGGGCCAGTGCGTTGTTTCCCATGGGTGAAGTGGGCCGATCAGCGCGCAAATGGTTCAGATTTTCGCGGGCAAGCCGCCAGTTCGCGTAGGCCTGGCGCGCGGTGTACACCGACAGAACGACCGCAACGCCACCCAGAACGGGATTGGCTGCAGCGAGCGCGCCACTGGCGCCGATCATGAACAGGGACGCGGCGAACGTCAGCCCGCGGCCCCACGCGGCGCGACGCAAAGCCTGGAGCTTGCGCGCTTTGGGCAGATGGAACGTCTTCAGGCGATCGCGCGCCTCGCTCAGGCCGCTGACCAAATCGGCTGCAGCATCCGTCCCGCGCGATGCAGTCCGCGTGCCCGCAGGATCGGCCTGCGCCGGTTTGCCAGTGAGCAGTTGCTGGCTATCTGCCTTGAGGTTCTTCAGGATCACGTCGTAGATCGCAGCCCCCGTGATCGGGGACACGATCATGGCCCCCAGAAGGTCCAGCGCGTCTGCGGCCAGCTTGCCGATGGCCAAGGCCCGCTGGACCCCCTTGTTCTCGCAGACACGTTGCCAGGCGGAGAACATGTCGGAGGATGTCGGCTGCGAGGGGGGCCGGATCAGAGGCGCAGGCGCCGGGCCAGGGCTGTACGGCCGCGGGTACAGGCTAAACCACTGAATCAGCGAGGGAGTGACCCCGCGGGGTCGTTTCAAGGGGGCAGGCGTCGCCACGATGGGGTGGGTCGTGGCCGAGGGACTCGGTGCGCGCAGAGCGAATCCCTGATGGATCGTCACTGACACGCGTCCGTGAGCGGAGGCCACGCACGGTGCGATGGAATTGGGTAGCGTCATACGTCCCTCTCTTTCATGGCGTCCAGCCGCTGCGCGGCCTCTTGCCCCACCTGCGCATACGCCGGATCGGCGCGCGCCAACTCGAGCGCCGCCAGGAACACGGCCCGCGCGTCCTCACGCTGGTCCAGCCCCTGCAGGCACTCGCCGATGCGAAAGAGGCAGTAGGCATCCGTCGCATCCAGCAGCAACGCCGTGCTGTAGAACCGGCAGGCCGACGCGAGTTCGCCCAGGTGCTGCAGACATAACGCAAAATCCAGCGCGTGGTCGCGGTTCCAGGGGTCGTCGTACGCCAGTAACCAGCCCGGCTCG
>CANGSD010000133.1 GCA_947455875.1 Comamonadaceae bacterium | reverse complement strand
TGGTGCGCGATCTGGGCCTGGTGGTCGTGATCTTCCTGTCTCTGAAGATGACGCCGGCCTCGGTGCATGCGGACAACCAGTTTTCCTGGGCGCCGATGCTGGAGGTGGCCAAGCTGTTCGCCGGCATCTTCCTGACCATCATCCCGGTGATCGCGATGCTGCGTGCCGGCGTGGACGGACCTTTTGGTGCCGTGATCGCGGCGGTGACCCGACCGGATGGTTCGCCCGACCCGGCGGCCTATTTCTGGGCGACGGGCCTGCTCAGTTCCTTCCTGGACAACGCACCGACTTATCTGGTGTTCTTCAACACCGCAGGCGGTGATCCGAAGGTGCTGATGACGACGCTGGCGCCGACGCTGGCGGCGATCTCGGCGGGCGCGGTGTTCATGGGCGCGAACTCGTACATCGGCAACGCCCCCAACCTGATGGTCAAGGCGATTGCCGAGGACCGGGGTGTGCGCATGCCCAGTTTCTTTGGCTACATGGTGTGGTCCTTCGGCATTCTGGTGCCGCTTTTTGTTGTTGTTACCTGGATCTGGTTCCGATGAATAAACCCAAAGTCCTGGTCGCTCGGGCCGTGTTTCCCGAGACGATCACCAAGCTGCAGCAGCATTTCGAGGTGGAGAGCAACCCCGCGGATGCGATTTGGTCGCCCGATGAATTGGTGCAGCGCCTGCAAGGCAAGGCAGGTGCATTCACCACCGGCAGCGAGCGTATCGATGCGAAGGTGCTTCAGGCCTGCCCCGACTTGCGCGTGTGCGCCAACATGGCCGTGGGCTTTAACAACTTCGATGTGAAGGCGATGACGGCGGCCGGGGTGCTGGCCACCAACACGCCCGACGTGCTGACCGAGACCACCGCCGATTTCGGTTTCGCGCTGATGATGGCCACGGCACGCCGGATGGCCGAGTCGGAGCATTTCCTGCGCGCAGGCCTCTGGAAGAAATGGGCCTATGACATGTTCGCAGGCGGCGAGGTGCATGGCAGCACGCTGGGCATTCTGGGCATGGGGCGGATCGGGCAGGGCATTGCACGGCGCGGGGCGCATGGCTTTGGCATGAACGTGATCTATCACAACCGAAGTCGCCTCTCGCCCGAGCTCGAGGCGCAATGCAAGGCGCGCTATGTGAGCAAGGAAGAACTGCTTCGTGCCGCCGACCACCTGGTGCTGGTGCTGCCCTATACCGCCGAATCGCACCACACGATTGGCGCCGCCGAGATCGCGCAGATGAAGCCGACCGCGACACTGGTGAACATCGCGCGCGGTGGCATCGTCGATGACGCGGCGCTGGCCCGCGCCTTGAAGGCCGGTCAGATCGCCGCTGCGGGCCTGGACGTGTTCGAGGGCGAACCGGCGGTGCACCCGGACTTGCTGACCGTGCCCAATGTGGTCCTGACACCGCACATCGCCAGTGCCACCGTGCCCACGCGCCGCGCGATGGCCGATCTGGCCGCAGACAACCTGATCGCCTTCCTGACCACCGGCAAGCCGCTGACGCCGGTCAACCCCGAAGTGTTGGGGACAGTTTGACCGCAGTGCTGTGGCTCCTGGTCGCCCTGGCGGCGGCCAACCTCGTGTTGCTGGCGGTGATCGCGCTTCGGCGTGCGCCGACGCAGGACGAGGGGCTACGGGCCCAGCTGATGGAAGCCAACGAGCGGCTCGAGCGCGAATTGCGTCGCGAGATCAGTGATTCGTCGCGCGGCGCGCGTCAGGAATTCACGCACAGCCTCACCAACTTCCAAGAGGCGCTGGTGCGCCAGGCGGGCGAGGCGACTCGCACGCAGAACGCGCAGATCGATGCCTTCGGGCAGCAGCTGGCGCTGATGCAAAAGGGCCTGGCCGACACGCTGGCGCAGCAACTGCAAGCCCTGAGTGACGCCAATGCCCGTCGCCTGTCGGAGGTGCGTGGCACGCTGGAGGCCCAACTGGCGCTGCTGCAACAGACCAACGTTGCCAAGCTCGACGAGATGCGCCGTACGGTGGACGAGAAGCTGCAGTCCACGTTAGAGGCGCGGTTCACCGAGAGCTTCAAGCAGGTGGCCGATCGCCTGGAGCAGGTGCATGTGGGGCTGGGGCAGATGCAGACGTTGGCCCAGGGCGTGGGCGATTTGCAGCGGGTGCTGACCAATGTGAAGTCGCGCGGCATGTTCGGCGAGGTGCAACTGGAGGCTTTGCTGGAGCAGGTGCTGACCCCGGAGCAATACAGCAAGCAGGTGGAGACCAAGCCGCGCAGTGGCCAGCGGGTGGATTTTGCGGTGCGCTTTCCGGGGCGCAGCGATGACGGCGTGCCGGTGTGGCTGCCGATTGACGCCAAGTTTCCGCGCGAAGATTACGAGCGTCTGCTGGAGGCGCATGACCGCGCCGATGCCACCGCCGCCGATGCCGCGGCGCGTGCGCTGGAGGGGCGCATACGTCAGGAGGCTAAGGCGATCTGCGAGTCTTATGTGTCGCCGCCACACACCACGGATTTCGCCATCTTGTTCTTGCCGGTGGAGAGCCTCTACGCCGAGGTGCTGCGCCGCCCGGGCGTGATGGACGCCCTGCAGCGTGATTACCGCGTGACGCTGGCGGGCCCCACCACCTTGCTAGCGATGTTGAACAGCCTGCACATGGGCTTTCGCACGCTGGCCTTGCAGGAGCAGGCCAGCGAGGTGTGGAAGGTGCTGGGGGCGGTCAAGACCGAGTTTGAGCGCTATGGCGATTGGGTGGTGAGGATCAAGGACCAGGTGCAAAAGGCCGCCGACACCTTGGACAAGGCCGATACGCGGGCGCGCCAGATGCGCCGCGCGCTCAAGGGCGTGGAGGCGCTGCCCGAGGCGCAGGCCCAGGCGCTGCTGCCTTCGGCGGACGATCCGCACGACGATCCGGAAACCTGAGCCAGCATGGGATTCGGTCGGGAACTGGCGCGGCTGATTCTGGGACAGGTTTTTCTGCACGCCTGCATGGCGGGCATGCGTATGGCGTCACCCCTGCTGGCCCTGCGCGAGGGCTATAGCGCCGCGGCGGTGGGCGTGTTGCTGTCTTTGTTCGCGCTGGCCAATGTGTTCCTGGCCCTGCCGGCGGGTCGCTATGTCGACCGTCATGGCCTGCGCCGGCCTGTGGGGCTGGCGGTCGTGGTGGCCAGTGCGGGCGCGGCGCTGGCGGCGATCTGGCCGGTGTTCCCGATGTTGTGTCTGTCGGCCATCATGACGGGCGCAGCCACTGGGGCGGTGGTGATCGCCCTGCAGCGCCATGTGGGGCGCATCGTCGAGGGACCCACCCAATTGCGTCAGGCCTTTTCCTGGTTGGCGATCGGCCCGGCGGTCTCGAATTTCATCGGGCCGTTCATGGCCGGCGTGCTGATTGACAGCGCTGGTTTCCGGATCGCGTTCCTGGCGATGGCGCTGCTACCGCTGGTGACCTGGTGGTGGGTGCGCACGGCGCGTGACCAGCCGGTGGAGCCGGCGCCCGAGAGCGCACAGAGGGCGACGGCCTGGAGCCTGCTGCGTGAGAAGGATTTCCGGCGGCTGTTGCTGGTGAACTGGGTGGTGGCCTCGTGCTGGGACGTTCACACCTTCCTGGTGCCGGTGTTGGGGCACGAGCATGGCCTGTCAGCGTCGGTGATCGGCTCGATCATGGGCGCTTTTGCGTTGGCGGCGACGGGTGTGCGCATGCTGCTGCCGCTGCTGGCGGCCCGTGTGCGCGAGTGGCAGGTGATCGTGGTGGCCATGGGGTGTGCCGCGGTGGTGTTTGCGGTGTACCCGCTGGTGCACGTGCCGCTGGCCATGGGCCTGTGCTCGGTGCTTCTGGGGATCGCGTTGGGGGCGGTGCAGCCCATGGTCATGAGCACCTTGCACCAGATCACGCCAGCCCACCGACACGGTGAGGCGCTGGGCCTGCGTCTGATGTCGATCAACGCATCCAGCGTCCTGATGCCCCTGCTGTTTGGCGCCGCGGGCGCCGCGATCGGGGCGGCCGGTGTGTTCTGGCTGGTGGGGGTTGCGGCGGGGGCGATCACGCCTGTGGCGGCGCGCTTGCGAGGGCACACCGATACCCATTGAGCGCCGCGTGCGTGCTGCGTGGGCTCAGGCAGGCAACTGATAGAAGTCGCGGATCAGACCCCAGGCTTGCTCGGGGTCGTCGGCGTACTGGAACAGGTTCAGGTCTTCACGCGAGATCGCGCCTTCTTCGACCAGCATCTCGATGTTGAACAGGCGCTTCCAGTAGTCGGATCCGAACAGGATGATGGGCACCTGCTTGGCCTTGCGCGTTTGCACCAGGGTGATGACTTCAAAGAGTTCGTCCAGCGTGCCAAAGCCGCCGGGAAAAGCGACCAGGGCCTTGGCGCGCATCATGAAGTGCATCTTGCGCAGGGCGAAGTAGTGAAAGCGAAAGGACAGATCGGGCGTGACGTAGGGGTTGGCGCCTTCCTCCATGGGCAATGCGATCGACAGGCCCACGCTGATCCCCTGGGCTTCGTAGGCGCCGCGGTTAGCCGCCTCCATGATGCCGGGACCGCCGCCGGTGCAGATGAAAAGTTTGTCGATCGAGGCCTTGTCGGCGCTGTAACGCGTCACGCAGTGTCCGAAGGCGCGGGCTTGCTCGTAGTAGCGAGCGTTGCGCACGAGGGTGCGGGCGCGGGCGAGGGTGGCGGCGTCGCCGCCGGCCTGGGCCGCTTGCAGCAGGGCGTCGGCTTCCTCTCGGCTGCGAAAGCGGGCGCTGCCGAAAACGACGATGGTGTTCTCGATGCCTTGCTGCTGCTGCTCGAGGTCGGGCTTGAGCAGTTCGAGCTGGAAGCGGATGCCGCGCGTTTCGCGCCGCATGAGAAATTCCGGGTCGGAAAAGGCCAGGCGCGTGGCGTCTGCTTGGAGGGGGAGGCCGCTGTCGGAATGAGATT
>CANGSD010000132.1 GCA_947455875.1 Comamonadaceae bacterium | reverse complement strand
TGGAGCGCGGGATGATCAGCTTCTTGAGGGCGCTCAGGTCGGCCTTGCCGCTCGAGTCCACCGTCGCCGCCATCAGAGCCTGGCCCGCCGAGTTCACCACCGCGTACGAGTCGTTGAGCAGGAAGGTGCCGTTGCGGGTGTAGATGTCCTGCAGGCTGTCAGCCGATTTCAGGGGGAAGAAGCCGTCGCCGGTGATGGCGATGTCCAGCGAGTTGGCCGAGAACTGAATGTTGCCCTGGCTGAATTCCTGCGACACCCGCTTGAGCGACACACCCTGGCCGATGACCGAGGAGGCCTTTTGCAGCGGCGAGGTCGCGAAAATGTCACCGAAGTCTGCGCGCGAGCGCTTGAAGCCCGTGGTACTCACGTTGGCGATGTTGTTACTGGTCACGGACAGCTGGGTGGTGGCCGCGTTCAAGCCGGTTAGCGAGGTATAGAAGGACATGGTTCAGATTCCTGCGGGTGGATGCGGTCAGTTGTCGATGCGCTGGACTTTGGACAGGCCGACGGACGATCCATCGGTCAGCTCCAGCATCAGTTCGTTGTTGGCGGCGTTGAAGGAGACGCTGCGGACGGCCGAGGGCGTGCTGATCGGCACCTTGGTGACCGTGCCGAAGGCATCGACCGTGGCCACCACGTTGTAGCGGCCGGGGGGCATGCGCTCGCCCTTGCTGTTGTAGCCGGGCCAGGTCACGTCGATCTCTCCCGGCGCCTGGCGGCCCAGCGACTGGCTGAAGACCTTGGAGCCGTTGACGTCGAACACGTCCAGGTTGACTGCGCTCGCGCCTTTTTCCAGCGCCAGGGTGCCGCGCACATTGGCGCCGTCGACCAGTTCGGCGGTGCCGGTGGGCGAGGCCACCTTCTTGCCGATCAGGGACGCGCCCGTCATCAGCTTGTCGGATTTCATGGCCGCGGCCATGGTGGCCAGCGAATCGGCCATCTTGGTGGTGGCCTCCAGCTGCGAGAACTGAGCCAGCTGGGCCACAAAGGCCTCGTTCTTGACCGGCTCGAGCGGGTTCTGGTTCTGCAGCTGAGTGGTGAACAGCTTGAGGAAGGCCGTTTGGTCCATCTCGCCCTTGTTGGCCTTGTTCGGGGTCGCGGCCGTGTTGGGCTTGGCCGGAGCTGCGGCCGTGGAGGAGAGCTTGGCGCTGACAGCGCCGGCGGTGGTGATCGTCATGGTCGTTCCGGGTCAGGGCCTCAGGAGCGGGTGATGTCCAGCGTGCGCATCATCAGTTGACGCGCCGTGTTGATCACTTCCACGTTGTTTTGGTAGGAGCGGCCGGCAGCCATCATCTCGACCATCTCGGTGACTTCACTCACGTTGGACTGGAAGACATAGCCGTCGGCATCGGCCAGCGGGTTGGTGGGGTCGGCGATGCGGCGCACCGGCGCCTTGTCGTCCACGACCTGGGCCACCTTCACGCCGCCCACATAGGGTGCGCCGGCGTGGGTCATGGCCTCGTCGACCAGGGCCTTGAAGATCGTGCGCTTGCCGCGAAACGCGCCTTCTTCGGTGCCCGAGACCGAGCCAGCGTTGGCCAAGTTGGAGGCGGTCGCGTTCATCCGGGTCATCTGCGCATTGAGCGCAGTGCCGGCGACGCCAAAGATGTTGTGCAGCGACATGGTCAATCTCCTCGCAAGGCCTTGCGCAGGCCACTGACACGGTTCTCTAGAAAGTTCAGGGTCGCCTGGTAGTCGGCGGCGGCCTTACCGTACTGAGCCTGCTCGACACTCATCTCGACGGTGTTGCCGTCAAAGGAGGTGTTGAAGGGCACGCGAAAGCGCATGTCATCGGGCGGGAGCTCCTGGCCCACGTTGAAGTGCGCCGACTGCGTGGTTCGCATGGCGGTGTCGCTGCTGCTGGCTTGGCTCAGCGCGGCTTTGAAATCAATGTCACGCGCCTTGTAGTTCGGCGTGTCGGCGTTGGCGATGTTCTGGGCCAGCACTTCCAGACGACGCGCCCGCGCCTGCAGGGCAGGCTCGTGCACACCGAAAATCCTGTTCAACAAATCCATGGCAACTCCTGGCGTGGCCCGACCCGCGTCGACAGCAGGTCGATGCAAGCAGTGGGCGTACGTTTTTCCGTCATGACACTCAGCCACCGCAAAAGACATGCCAAGTTGGGGGGTCGGTGTTCCGACGGTCTGCACAGCGTGCGCGCGGCGCGGTGTGCGGGGGCGGGCGCGATGAGGGCGGCAAGTTCTTGCCGCTGCGCCATGAACTTGCCGCTGTACGAGTTACAGCGCGTCCGCCGTGTTCATGCCGGTGATGACGCCGCTGATCTGGCGACCGGACTCACGGTTCTTCAATTTGATCTGTTCGCCCATGCGGCCGTCTTGCAGCGCCTCCAGGCGCGCGACCACACGAAAGCCTCGCTCGCTGCCGGCAGAGACCATCACCAGTTGTCCGCGCTTGACCATCAAGGCCGGGCGGATGTCCTGGCTGCGCAGGGGCGTGCCGGCGGGGATATCGCGCAGCAGTTCGGCATTGAGTACGTCATCGACGCGGTCCAGCACATTCGGCGGCAAGCCTTGGGCGGGCACATCCATCAGCGTGACCTGGTCGGCGCTCAGGCGTGCGCCGCGTTGCAGCAGTCCGCTGGCCACCACCACCTTGCGCAGGGCGGCGCTCTTGTCTTCGGCCGCTGCGCTCGTACCGGCCAGCCGCGCGGCGGCCTGGGGTGCGGTGGCGCCGATCGGCTGCAGCGTGCGCACGAACAATTGCCAGGTCGGTGACTCGCAGCGCACGCGCACGGTCTCTTGACTGGCAAAGGGATGGTCTAACTGCAGACCCGCCGTACAGGGCCGGATCTGCAGACGCGGGTCCAGGGGCGCCAGGCGGATGCTCGCCGGGTCGACCCGGTTCTGGGCGCCCAGCCATTGCGTGACCGCCTGGGAGAGGGCGAGCTCGGGTGTCGCGGCGCTCGGCCAGGCGACGCTGCCGCTCGCAGCGACCGTCGCCGGTTTGGCTTGGGCGCCGGTCGGAGCGGGCAGGGCGGACAGCAGGCCGATCAGCGCAAGGGCCGCCGCGCTGGCCCAGGTCGGGCACAGGCTTTGCGAACCCTGGGGCAGGGCGTGGTGGGTTTTTGACACCGTGGAGTTCATGAACTCAGGTGGAGCAAAAACAAGACCAGCCTCACGATGCGCCCCCACGTCGGCTCACTGCGTGTAGTTTCCTGCCCCCCGAGGGGGCCCTCGCGCCTTGGGGCGGCCCGGCGGCGCTCATGGGTCCCTGCGGGTCTGTCGGAAGCCCGGCAAGTCCCATCGAGTTTCCGACAGGGGTGCGCATCTGGTTGCGTTCTAAACGTTCAGCCGATTGCGAAGAAGTAATCCAAAGGAATCTGATTTCCGCCTGGCACGAGGGTTGCGCTGGGGATGACGCACATATGTCATTGGGAGACCTTCGTTGAACACCGCCACCTACGCCGAATCGCCGGGTGTCCTCACCCCGCCGGCCAGCGCGCCCGCCCGGGTCGCGGTGCCACGCCGTGCCGTCTTCGTGGACCCCGCGAGCCTGCACCTGCTGGCCCTGGCCCAGCGTGTGGCGGCCGCCGATGTCACGACCTTGCTGGTCGGCCCCACCGGCGCCGGCAAAGAGGTGATGGCCCGCGTGCTGCATGAATCGTCGGCCCGTCGCAACGGGCCTTTCGTGGCCATTAATTGCGCTGTGCTGCCCGAGCAACTGATCGAGAGCCAACTGTTTGGTCACGAGAAGGGCGCCTTCACCGGCGCCTTGCGCGCGCACAAGGGCCTGTTCGAGCAGGCCGAAGGCGGCACCCTGTTCCTGGACGAAATCGGCGAGATGCCTTTTCATCTGCAGGCCAAGCTGCTGCGCGTGTTGCAGGAGCGTCAGGTCACCCGTCTGGGCTCCGAGACCCCCTTGGCCATCAATGTGCGGCTGGTCGCCGCCACCAACCGCGACTTGCGCCAGGCCATCGCCGCGCGCGAGTTTCGCGAAGACCTCTATTACCGGATCGCCACCTTCCGCCTGCGCCTGCTGCCCCTGGCCGAGCGCCCGGGGGACATCCTGCCGCTGGCCATGCAGTTCGTCTCGCAGCACCGCTGCCCGGGCGCGCAGTGGCAGTTCACGCCTGCAGCCCAGGAACTGCTGATGCAGTACGCCTGGCCCGGCAATGTGCGCGAGCTCGAGAACGTGATGCGCCGCGCCGTGGTGATCAGCCCCGACGGCATCATCGGCCCGGCCCAATTGATGTTTGACGACTGGCTCGACGACGGCCCGGCGATGGCCGCGCCGTCGCAGCCCGTTCAGGCCGCGACCTTGCCCGTACAGCCCCTGTCCGCGCCCGTTCAACCGGGTGTGATGGCGGCGATGCCGGCACCGGGGATCGACAGCGCCGTCGCCCCGGAGATGGCCGCTGTGCCCGCTGTGCCCGCTGCGACCGCGCTGCCGGCCGACCTGCACAGCGCCGTGCGACACAACGAACACAAGATCATCCTGGCCACCCTGGCCGCGACCTCCAGCCGCAACGAGGCGGCGCAGCGTCTGGGCATCAGCCCGCGCACGCTGCGCTACAAACTTGCGCAGCTGCGCGCCCAGGGCCTGACGCTTCCGGTTGACCTGCAAGGGAGCGCAGCATGATCGAGCGCGCCACCTCGGTGGCCAACATCCAGTCGATGCTGCAGACCATGCGTGCCATGCAAGCGCAGGCCGGCGCCGACATTCAGTCGCCGGCCGCGCCGCTGACAACGGGTCTGCAAGGCCTGCAGGGCCCTCAGGGCGCGCAAGGCACCGGCAAAGCCGCTTTCACCGACCTGGTCAAGGGCGCGATCTCGCAGGTCAATGACGCGCAGGTCGCCAGCCGCCAATTACAGACCGCCTATGAGCGCGGTGAAAACGTCCCCCTGACCGATGTGGTCCTGGGCATGCAGAAG
>CANGSD010000131.1 GCA_947455875.1 Comamonadaceae bacterium | reverse complement strand
GGCTCTTTGGACCGAGGTGCGTGACAAGCTCGATCAGAGCGGCTCGGGGCTGTCGGGCGGGCAGCAGCAGCGTTTGTGTATTGCGCGCGGTATCGCGATCAAGCCCGATGTGTTGTTGCTGGACGAGCCCTGTTCCGCGCTGGATCCGATCTCGACCGCCAAGATCGAGGAACTGATCGCTGAACTCAAACACGATTACACGGTGGTGATCGTGACGCACAATATGCAGCAGGCTGCACGTTGCAGCGATTACACCGCCTACATGTACCTGGGCGATCTGGTGGAAGTGGGGGAGACCGAGCAGATCTTCTTCAAGCCCAAGCGCCAGGAGACTGAGGACTACATCACTGGCCGCTTTGGCTGATTACAGGAGATCCTTCATGTCCGACAAGCACCTATCCGCCCAGTTCGACACCGAACTCAATGGCGTGTCTTCCCGGGTGATGGAGCTGGGAGGGCTGGTTGAATCGCAGATTCACCAGGCGATTTACGCTCTGTCGCATTTCAGCGTCGAGGCCGCCGCCCAGGTGATGGAGATCGAGGCCCGCGTCAATGCGATGGAAGTCGAGATCGATCGCGAGCTGTCGTCCATCATTGCACGGCGTCAGCCCACGGCGCGCGATTTGCGCCTGCTGATCGCGATCTCCAAGACCACCGCCAACCTCGAGCGCGTGGGCGACGAGGCGAACAAGATCGCCCGCATGGTCAAGTCCATCATCGACAGCGGCAGCGCCCGCTCCTTGCCGACCACCGATCTGCGGGTGGCTTCCGACCTGGCTGCAGGCCTGTTGCGCAAGGCGCTGGACGCCTTTGCCCGCCTGGACACGGCGGCAGCGGCGTCCATCCTGAAGGAAGACGACCTGATCGACCAGGAGTTCGGCGGCTTCGTGCGCAAGCTGGTGACCTACATGATGGAAGATCCGCGCACGATCTCGGCCAGCCTGGACCTGTTGTTTCTGGCCAAGGCGGTGGAGCGCATTGGCGACCATGCCAAGAACATCGCCGAGTTCATCATCTACATCGTCAAAGGCGCTGATGTGCGGCACGCCTCGCCGCAGCAGATCGAGTCTGTCCTGAAGTGAATGAAGAAGCCGCGTATCCTGATCGTTGAAGACGAGCCTGATATCGCCGAATTGGTGGCCGTCAATCTGCGCCACAACGGCTTTGCGCCGGTCTGGGCCGAGGATGGTGCGGGCGCGCAGCTGGAGATCGATGCGGTGCTGCCCGATGCGATCTTGCTCGATTGGATGCTGCCCGGACAAAGCGGTCTGGCGCTGGCGCGTCGTTGGCGCTCTGACCCGCGCACCAAGGCGATTCCCCTCCTGATGATCACTGCGCGTGGCGACGAGCCTGACAAAGTGGCGGGGCTGGATGCGGGCGCCGACGACTACATCACCAAGCCGTTCTCCACCCAGGAGTTGCTGGCCCGCATCCGTGCCGTGTTGCGGCGACGCGCACCCGAGCAGGCCAGCGAAAGTGTCAGCGTCGGTCGCTTGACGCTGGACCCAGCAGCCTACCGAGTGACCTGGGGCGAGCAGCCCTTGCGGCTGGGGCCGACCGAGTTCAAGTTGCTCAATTACCTGATGCGCCACCCGGAGCGCGTGCACAGTCGTGCCCAATTGCTGGATAAGGTCTGGGGCGACCATGTGTTCATCGAGGAGCGAACCGTGGATGTCCATGTCAAGCGCTTGCGCGAAGCATTGGGGCCAGGCGGTGCCTTGGTCGAGACGGTGCGTGGGGCGGGTTATCGTCTGACCGCGACACCCGCGTCCTCGCTGGCTTCGACCTGAGTCGGCTCGGCCACTCACACACCCCATGCTGTTTCGGATCTTGATTTTCTTGACGGTCTTGCTCGCAGGCGCTGTGGTGGGCGCGGCTTTGGGGGGGCAATGGGGAACGGCGCTAGGCGTCATCGCTGCGGCGTTCACCTGGTTTATCGCGGACTTGCTGCGTGGCTTGCGTGTGGAGCGATGGTTGCGTCGCATCGACGCCGGTGGCGACGCAGGACGCTTCCCGCAGATGAGTGGCCTATGGGGCGACATCGCCGAGCGCGCTCGACGTGCGCTGCGTGCTGGCGATCTGCGTACCGTGAGCGCGCAGGCGCGTCTGGATGAATTTCTGGCGGCGATCCAAGCCTCGCCTAATGGTGTCACGCTGCTGGACGCCGAGGGTCGCATTGAATGGTGCAACCAGACCTCGGCCGACCATCTGGGCTTTGACGCTCAGCGCGATGCGATGCAGCGCGTGGTGAACCTGGTGCGCGATCCAGGCTTTGTTGCCTATGTGCAGGGTAGCGATCATTCGCGCGATGTGGTGATTCCCGGTCGGGGCAGTACGGCGATGAGCCCGCGCAAGGTGGCGGTGCAGTTGCATGCCTACGGCGAGGGGCGCCGACTGCTGCTCTCACGTGATGTGACCGCACTGGAGCAAGCCGAGACCATGCGCCGTGATTTCGTGGCCAACGTGTCCCACGAGATCCGCACGCCACTGACGGTGCTGACCGGTTTTGTCGAGACCTTGCAGAACCTGCCGCTGGACGAGGCCGAGCGGACCCGTTACCTGGGCTTGATGTCAGCCCAGGCCCATCGCATGCAGGCTTTGGTGAGCGACCTGCTGGTACTGTCCCGGCTGGAGGGCAGCCCGCCGCCGCCGGTGCAGGAATGGACACCGGCGCGGGTCTTGCTGGCGACATGTGAGCAGGAGGCCCGTGGTCTGTGTGCGGCCTTGCGCAAATCTCAGGACCTGCACTTTGAGGCCGATGCCGACCTGTCGGTGGCGGTGGAGACGATGGAGTGGACCGGTGCGATGTCCAACCTGGTGGCCAATGCGATCCGCTACACGCCCAACGGTGGTTCGATCGAGGTGCGTTGGCGCGTGGTGTATGGCGGACGGGCCGAGTTCAGCGTGCGTGATTCGGGCGAGGGGATTGCGCCGGAGCACCTGCCGCGTCTGACTGAGCGCTTCTACCGCGTGGACCGCAGTCGCTCGCGCGAGACCGGGGGCACCGGGCTGGGTCTGGCCATCGTCAAGCATGTGGCCCAACGTCTTGGCGGGGAACTGCGCATCGAGAGCGCGGTGGGCGTGGGTTCGACCTTCACGCTGTGCCTGCCGGCCGGCCGTGTCCGTACGGATCTCAGTTCGTCGGGCGATAGCGCTTCGACGCCCACGCCAGAAGCGTGAGGACCGCGGCGGCGGTCAGGCCCAGGGCCACGCTGGCGGTGATCCAGAAGGCCGAGGGTGTGGGCAGGGGCGGCAGACCGGCCAGACCCTGATAGGCAATCACATAGCCCCCGCCCAGGCCGAGGCCCCAGAGCAGCACGCTGTAGATCACCAGCGACGCGGTGGCCACGCCGTAGCTTCGCAGGATGAACACGCCGACGGCCTGCACGGCGTCAAACAGGTGGTACAGGGCCACCCAGGGCAGCAGCGTGGCGGCCAGCAGGACCACCGGCGGATTGGGCCCGGCGAACAGTCTTGCCAGCGGCTGGTGCAGCAGCCATAAGAGCAGCGCGCAGACCAGCGCCAGGCCCAGCGCCAGCAGCAGCCCCAGGCGCATCGCGGCGCGTGCCCGCTCGGGGTGGCCTGCGCCCAGCCAGTAGCTGACGCGGGCACTGGCCGCAATGCCCAAGGACAACGGCATCATGTAAAGCAAGGCCGCGAGGGTGGACGCCACCTGGTGGCTGGCCGCAGCGGTCGTGCCTTGGCGGGCGATGAACAAGGCCATGAGGGTGAAGGCGGTCACTTCCACCATGATGGACAGGCCAGTGGGGATGCCCAGACGCGCGAAGCCGCGGATCGTGGGCCAGTGCGGCGGCTCGATGCGTTGCCACAGGCGGTAGGGGGCGTACAGGTCCTGGGTGCGCAGCATCCACAAGGCGATGGCCACCATCGTCCAGTTCACGACCAGCGTAGCCCAGGCGCAGCCGGCCAGACCCAGAGGCGGCAGCCCGATGCCGCCAAAGACGAACCAGATCGACAGCGGAATCTTCAGGCCCAGCGAGCCGATCTGGATCCAGGTGACCAGCAGCGGCTTGCCCAGACTCTGGTTGAGGGTGCTGTAGAGGCGAAACAGCAAGGCCGGCGGCAAGGCCAGGGCGAGGATGGCGAGGTAGCCCTCGACCTCGCCGCGCAAAGCGGTGGGGATCTGGGTCCAGGTCAGGAGCGGGCCTGGCAGCAGCAACAAGGTCATGCCCACGACCGTGATGGCCAGGGCCAGGTACAGACTTTGGCGCACGGAGCGGCCCAGTGACAGGGTGTGGCCCGCGCCGCGCAGCTCGGACCAGATCGGCAATTGCGCGGTGAGGACACCCAAGAGGGCGACGAAGATGCTGATGTAGGTGGCCGAGCCCACCGAGAGGGCAGCCAGTGCTTCGCTGGAGTAGCGCGCGGCCACCAGCGTGTCGGTGACGCCGAAGGCCATGACTGCGATCTGCCCCACGAACACGGTCCCGGCGTGCCGGGACAGGAGCCGCCATTCACGCATCAGGGGATGGCCTTGTACAGGCGCAGGTTGTCGCGGGGATCGGTGGGGCGTCGCGCGGTGGTGACCAATTGCCAGCCTTGCAGGGAGGCGGGATCGGCGCCTGCGGCGGCGGGGTCGACGCCGGTGATACGCCAGGGGCACTGGGGCTGTGCGCTGCGCGCGGCACGCAGGTCCAGGCCACCGTGGTAGCGCAGCGCTGCAATCTGGGCACGGGTCAGGCCCGAGGCTTCCACGCAGGCCGCGGGCGGTCCGCCCTGGGCCAGGGCGCGGGTCATCGTCTTGACCACCGGCACGTAGCTGCGCGCGTAATCGAGCACCGGCAACCACAAGGTCATGAGCAGCAGCCAGCACAAGGCGGCGCCGCCGGCGGGCAGCACCAGGCTTTTCCAGATCGCTGCGCGATGCCGGCCCACGCGCCAACGCACCAG
>CANGSD010000130.1 GCA_947455875.1 Comamonadaceae bacterium | reverse complement strand
GGTCGAGCCGCTGATGGCGTTGACCGAATACAGCACCATTTCCGCCCCGCTCTTGACGTGGCTCTCGATGGCCTTGAGGGACGCATCGACCGGGCCGTTGCCGTCGGATTCGCCCCGGATCTCGCGTCCGTCCACCGTGAACACCACCGCCGCATGGGGCCGCTCGCCCGTTTCGCTGTGTTGCGACAGCGAGACAAAGCCATAGGACTCTTGGGCGCCCGCCACCCCATCGTCGCTGACCAGGGCCAGGATGTCCTCGTCAAAGATCTCGCTCTTGCGGTCGGCCAGTTCCTTGAAGCGGGCGAAGGCGGCATTGATGTCGGCCTCGCTCTCCATGACCACGCCCAGCTCCTGCAGGCGCTGCTTGAAGGCGTTGCGGCCCGAAAGCTTGCCCAGCACGATCTTGTTGGCCGACCAGCCCACATCTTCGGCGCGCATGATCTCGTAGGTGTCGCGGGCCTTGAGCACGCCGTCCTGGTGGATGCCGCTGGCATGGGCGAAGGCATTGGCACCGACCACCGCCTTATTGGGCTGCACTACGAAGCCGGTGGTCTGACTGACCATGCGGCTGGCCGCGACGATGTGCTGGGTGTCGATGCCCAGCTCGAGGCCAAAATAGTCCTTGCGGGTCTTGACCGCCATCACGACTTCTTCGAGCGAGCAGTTGCCCGCGCGCTCGCCCAGGCCGTTGATGGTGCACTCGATCTGGCGCGCGCCGCCCAGCTTCACGCCAGCCAGCGAGTTGGCGACCGCCATCCCCAGGTCGTTGTGGCAATGCACCGACCAGATCGCCTTGTCGGAGTTGGGAATGCGCTCACGCAAGGTCTTGATGAAATTGCCATACAGCTCGGGCACGGCATAGCCCACGGTGTCAGGCACGTTGATGGTCGTGGCGCCTTCGGCGATCACGGCCTCGAGCACGCGGCACAGGAAATCCATCTCGCTGCGATAACCATCCTCGGGCGAGAACTCGATGTCGCCACACAGATTGCGGGCAAAGCGCACCGATTGCTTGGCCTGCTCGAGCACCTGGTCCGGCGTCATGCGCAGCTTCTTTTCCATGTGCAGCGGCGAGGTGGCGATGAAGGTGTGGATACGGCCGCTGGCCGCGCCCTGGATGGCCTCGGCGGCGCGCGCGATGTCGCGGTCGTTGGCGCGAGACAGCGAGCACACCGTGGAATCCTTGATCGCATTCGCGATGGCTTTCACCGCCTCGAAATCACCGTTGGAGCTGGCGGCAAAGCCTGCCTCGATCACATCCACCTTCAGCCGCTCGAGTTGGCGGGCAATCCGCAGCTTCTCGTCGCGGGTCATGGACGCGCCGGGCGACTGCTCGCCGTCACGCAAGGTAGTGTCAAAGATGATCAGTTTGTCTGCCATGGAAAATTTCTCCAGCTTTCAATGAATCGAGTGACCCGGGCACCGCACAAAGCAAAACGGCCCGCTGCAGTTGCACACGGGCCGTGAGGGGGTTTGCGCGAACGCTACCGTCTCCGCCCGTGGGGAGATAGCAGTAGAGCCAGCGCGATGCGAGTCATAAGGGGTGAATGTAGCACAGCCCGACATTACTTGTGCAAGCCCGCCTCGTCCGGTTCGTCGGTGGACGTGCTGATCATGCTGGTGGGCTCGCCCTTGAAGCGGCGCCAGCCGTACACGGCATAACCGGACAGGCTGTAGACCACGAACAAGCCAAACAGCACCGCAGGCGGGTCAATGTTGATCACGGCGATCACCAGGGCCAGCAGGACAATCACTGCGAAGGGCACCGACTTCTTCATGGACACGTCCTTGAAGCTGTAGAACGGCACGTTGGTGACCATGGTCAGGCCGGCGTACAGGGCGAATGCGAACATGAACCAGCGCACCTCGGCGCCCTCGACGCCGTAGTCGTTCATCAGCCAGATGAAGCCGGTGACCAGGGCGGCGGCGGCCGGCGAGGGCAGGCCCTGGAAATAGCGTTTGTCCACCACCGCGGTGTTCACGTTGAAGCGGGCCAGGCGCAGCGCGGCGCAGGCGCAATAGACGAAGGCAGCAATCCAGCCCCAGCGGCCCAGGCCGCGCAGCGACCACTCGTAGGCGATCAGGGCCGGGGCGGCCCCGAAAGAGACCATGTCGGACAGCGAATCCATCTGCTCGCCGAAGGCGCTTTGGGTGTTGGTCATGCGGGCCACCCGGCCGTCCAGGCTGTCCAGGACCATGGCGCAAAACACCCCCAAGGCCGCCAGGTCGAAGCGGTTGTTCATCGCCATCACCACGGCATAAAAGCCGCCGAACAGGGCCGCGAGGGTGAAGAGATTGGGCAGGACGTAAATGCCCTTGCGGGGTTTGCGCGGTACCGCGCCCTCCCCCTCGGCGTCGGCCTGGCTCTGCGAATCGGGTCCATCTTGCATCTGGGCAGTGTAACCAAGCCCAGGGGCATGAAAAAGCCGCCCGAAGGCGGCTTTTCGCGAGAGCGGACCGTGTCCTCAATTGCGGGTCTGGTCGACCAGCTTGTTCTTGGCGATCCAGGGCATCATGGCCCGCAGCTGCGCGCCCACCACTTCGATGCTGTGTTCGGCCATGTTGCGGCGACGCGCCGTCATGCTCGGATAGCCGGTGCGGCCTTCCAGAATGAACATCTTGGCGTAGTCGCCGTTTTGCACGCGCTTCAAGGCGTTACGCATTGCGGCGCGCGACTGCTCGTTGATCACCTCGGGGCCCGTCACGTACTCGCCGTACTCCGCATTGTTGGAGATCGAGTAGTTCATGTTGGCAATGCCGCCTTCGTAGATCAGGTCCACGATCAGCTTGAGCTCGTGCAGGCACTCGAAGTAGGCCATCTCCGGGGCGTAGCCAGCTTCCACCAGCGTCTCGTACCCCATCTTGATCAATTCGACCGCGCCGCCGCACAAGACAGCCTGCTCGCCGAACAGGTCGGTCTCGGTTTCTTCCTTGAAGTTCGTCTCGATGATGCCGGCCTTGCCGCCGCCATTGGCCATCGCGTAGGACAGCGCCAGATCACGCGCCTTGCCGCTCTTGTCCTGATGCACCGCCACGAGGTGGGGCACGCCGCCGCCTTGGGCGTAGGTGCTGCGCACCGTGTGGCCGGGGGCCTTGGGCGCCACCATCCACACGTCCAGATCGGCGCGCGGCACCACCTGGTTGTAGTGAATGTTGAAGCCGTGCGCGAACGCCAGCGAAGCGCCCGCCTTGGCGTGCGGCTCGACGTTGTTCTTGTACACCTCGGCGATCTGTTCGTCGGGCAGCAAGATCATGATGACGTCAGCCAATTTGACGGCGTCATTCACTTCCATCACCTTCAGGTTGGCCTTGCCCACCTTGTCCCAGGAGGCGCCGCCCTTGCGCAGGCCCACCACCACCTTCACACCGCTGTCATTGAGGTTCTGCGCATGCGCGTGGCCCTGCGAGCCATAACCAATGATGGCCACCGTCTTGCCCTTGATCAGGCTCAGATCACAGTCTTTGTCGTAGAAAACTTTCATGGGTTTTTTCTTGCTTGAAGTAAATGGAATGAAGGGGGTCGACTCCGGGAAATCGACTCCTCGGAGTTTCAGGCTGTCGCCGTGTGCGCGGCGCCCGCCATGAGGGATTGCGCCGCCTGCACGATGGCAGCCGGCTGGATGCGAGCCACCGTTTCCAGCGACGTCGCGTAGCCCACCGGGATGCGCGGCGCGCCTAGGCGCGCCACCCGGCAGCCCGTGGCCTGGGCCGCAGTGGCTGCGATTTCGGCGCCGAAGCCGCCGGCCTGCACCGCGTCGTGCACCACCAGCAGACGGCCGGTACGCGCGCAGTCTTGCAAAACCGCCTCACGGTCCCAGGGCCACAAGGACCCCAGATCGATCAGGCTGGCGTCTACGCCCAGACCGGCCAGTTGCTCCGCGGCGCGGGCGGCGCTGTGCACCGCCGCCGACCAGCTCACGATCGTGAGGTCTTTGCCGCGCCGCGCGATCCGCGCGCGGCCCGGCACATAGGCCGCGGCGGCATCATCGACCTCGCCCTCGAGCGACCACAGCTCCTTGTTCTCCATGTAGACCACCGGATCTTCGCTTTGCAGCGCCCAGGCCAGCATGGCGTAGTTGTCTTGCGGCGTTGACGGACACATCACCACCACGCCCGGCAGGTGTGCAAACCAGGCCTCCAGACTTTGCGAGTGCTGCGCGGCCGAGTTCTGCCACATGCCGATCGGCAGGCGCATCACCAAGGGCACACGGCCCTGGCCACCGAACATGTAGCGGTTCTTGGCGGCCTGGTTGACGATCTCGTCCATCGCGCACAGCGCGAAGTCCACCACCCGCATCTCCACGACGGGCCGCATGCCGACCAATGCCATGCCCACGCCGGCACCCACGATCGTGGCTTCGGAGATGGGCGCATCGATCACGCGGTCCTCGCCGAAGCGCTCTTGCAGCCCCTTGTACTGGCCGAAGATGCCGCCACGGCCGATGTCTTCGCCCATGGCCACGACCTTCGAGTCGCGCGCCATGGCATCGCCCAGGGCCCGCACGGCGGCCTGGGCATAGGTCATGCGGGTCAGTGCCATGTGCCGGCCCCCGTGGTCTGGATGTCGGTGTAGGCCTGCCCGCCATCGGGCGGCGGCGAGGCATTCGCAAAGGCGACAGCGGCCTCGATCTCGACCTGTACCTGCGCGTCGATCGCATCGAGCTGGGCGGCGCTCACGCCCTGCGCCAGAAACTGGGTGCGGGCGCGACGCAGCGGATCGGCCTCTTGCGCCGCAAGCAGGTCCTGCGGATCCCGATAGCCTTGGGTGTCTACCGACACATGCCCGCGCACACGCCAGGTGCGCGCATGCAGCAGGCGCGGGCCCTGGCCCGAACGCACAGCGCTGACCAGACGGCCTGCCGCTTCGTGCACGGCCATCACATCGTTGCCATCGACCGACTCACCGGTCACGCCTAG
>CANGSD010000129.1 GCA_947455875.1 Comamonadaceae bacterium | reverse complement strand
CTAAAGCCTCGATAGCGGCCATTTGTTCTTCGTAGCCGCGGATCACGTCGTCGATGGAGCGCACCGACTCGATGTCCAGGTGGTCGGTGCCACAGCCGCTGGCGATGCGTGCGCCGGGCATCGACTTGGCAGCCTCCAGCGAGCGGCGGATCAATTCCAGCGAAGTGGGCCAGTCCAGGCCCATGCCCCGTTGCGCGGTGTCCATGGCCTCGGCCACGCCCAGGCCCAGCGACCACAGGCGCTGGCGGTAAGCGATGGTGGCGTCCCAGTCGATGGCGCATTGCAGCCAGGGGTCGATCGCGGCGCGCGGGTCGGCCACCACGTGGGCGGCTGAATAGGCGATGCGGTTGAAGGTCACGCCCGGCGCGGGCGGGGGCAGCACCTTCCCTTGCAGGGTGTAGGGGGCCAGTTGCCCCTGATCGTTGATCAATGTCAGGCGCGTCATGTGAGGCCTCTTAAATCGCAATCGAGGGCACGTCGACCCAGCGCCGCTCTTTCCAGCTTTGCAGTGCGGCCTCGACCAGCTGTACGCCCTTGGCGCCTTCGGGCAGCGTCCAGCGGTAAGGAGCGTCTTCCACCACATGGCGGATGAAGTGTTCCCACTGGATCTTGAAGCCGTTGTCGTAGGTCTCGGTGTCGGGCACGTCCTGCCATTGGTCCATGAAGTTCATGGTCTGACGCACATCGGGGTTCCACACCGGGCGCGGGGTGTTGACGCGGCTTTGCGCGCGGCAATCGGTGAGGCCCGCGACCGCGGAGCCATGCGTGCCATCGACATGGAAGGTGACCAGATCGTCGCGGCGCACGCGCGTGGTCCACGAGCTATTGACCTGCGCGATCACACGCTCGCCCTGGTGGCCCTTGAGTTCGAGGGTGGCGTAGGAGGCGTCGTCGGCGGTGGCGGTGTAGGGCTTGCCGGCCTCGTCCCAGCGCTGGGGGATGTGGGTGGCGCCGACGCAGCTGATGGACTGCACCTGCCCGAACAGGTTGTCCAGCACATAGCGCCAGTGGCAGATCATGTCCAGGATGATCCCGCCGCCATCTTCGCTGCGGTAGTTCCAGGAGGGGCGCTGAATCGGTTGCAGGTCGCCTTCAAACACCCAGTAGCCGAACTCGATGCGCACACTGAGCATCTTGCCAAAGAAGCCGGCGCGGCGCAGCATGTCCAGCTTGCGCAGGCCCGGCAAAAAGAGCTTGTCTTGCACCGCGCCGTGCTTGAGGCCCGAGGACTGCGCCAGGCGAGCGATCTCCACCGCTTCATTCAGATTGGTGGCGATGGGCTTCTCGCAGTACACGTGCTTGCCCGCGCGGATGGCCTTGGCCAACAGCGTGGGGCGCATCTGCGTCGTGCCCGCGTCGAAAAAGACGGTGTCGTCTTTGTTGGCCAGTGCCGCATCCAGATTGGTTCCGAAACGCTCGATGCCATGCGTGCGGGCCAGGGCCTCAATCTTGGGGCCGTCGCGTCCGATCAGGATCGGGTCGGGCATGACGCGTGTGCCGTTGGACAGCTTCACGCCGCCTTCCTTGCGCAGGGCCACGATGGATCGAATCAGGTGCTGGTTCATCCCCATGCGGCCCGTGACGCCGTGCATGATGAGTCCGAGTCGTTGTGTGGTCATGGCTTGCTTCCTCCTGGATGGTGTGCGGGCGCGGTGCGCCTCATTCGGTAAACGGTTCGAGCGTGTCCCAGTGCGGGGAGGCGGCATGCGCGAACCCCGGCGGGTAAAGGCTTGTGAGATCCAGGCGCCCGTGCTGGATGCGAAGTCGCACGCCTTGCGGGTCGGCCTGGTAAAGCCCGCGATGGGCGCTCAGAAAATCTTGCGTCTCGGCCTCGCTGGCGGTGCCGAATCCCCGCACATAGTGGTGGCCGTTACGCTCAATGTGGGTGACGCCCAGGCTGGCGGCCAGCAGGGTGTCTTGCTGCACGGCCAGGCCCGCCTGGCAGGTCAGGTCTTCGCCCGAGAGCCAGTGATCGGGCCGTGCGCGCAGTCGGGCCGCATGCGCCAGCGATCGGTAGATGCCCTTGCAGGCCTTGCTCGAGATGCCGCGATAGCCCTGGGCCAGACCCTGCGGCAGCACCGATTCGTCGTCGTCGGATTCGTCCAGGATCACCGGCACCGGAATGCGCGCACCCACCAGCGATTGCTGCAAGGCGAGGTGACGGGGCAGGGGCTGCTCCAGCAGCAAGGTGCGTTGCACCAGACGCGCGGTGGCGCGGTGGCGGGCCAGGTCGTCGAACAGCGCTTCGATCTGTGCGACATCGGCATAGGTTTCGTTGCCATCGAGCGTGACGCGGTAATCGCCCACGCGGGCGAGCAGGCGCTCGATGCGGGTCAGGCGCGCCACATCGGCCTCGGGCTGGCCGCACAACTTGAGCTTGAAATAGCGCAGGCCGTAGTGGGCGATGGCGTCTTCCAGGGTGGCGGGCAGACCGTCGTTGGGGTCCAGGCCCGCGTCGTCGGTCTCCAGGCGGTCGGCGAGGCCCACGGTGTGACGCAGCCAGACGCTGCTGGGGCGCAGCAGGCGCAGGCGCGCCGACCAGGGGTCACCGAGCAGGCCCGCCTGCACGCCGCTGACCCAGTCCAGGCCTTGCGAACGCAGTACCGCGTCTGCGATGGCCTTGTCGATCAGGGCTGGGCCGAACTGGGCGGCCAGGCGCGGTAGGCCTTGGGCCACCTCGTTCGCGATGGCCTGCGCCCCGGCGCCCGATGACAGGGCATAGGCGCTGGTGGCCGAGGGCGACGCGAGATACGCAGCGCGTGCAGCAGTCACCGCGCGACGCAGCTGCGCGAAGTTGTCTTCGTGCGTGAGCGCGGGCGACTTGTCGAACCACTTGGGCACCATCAGCTCGGCGCTCGCGCCCTCGACCTCGCGGCCCTCGATCTGAACGCGCACCCGCACAAAGGCCTGCGGGCAGGCAGTGACCGTGGCGGCGCCAAAGCGAAAAGGCATGCGCAGCGTGACGGGCCGCTGAAAGGCCGTGATCGCGCGCACGGTGAAGGCCACGGGTGTGCGTTGACTCATGCAGCGGCCCTCCACAAGGCCTGCATATGGCCGGCTGCAAAGGCTGCCGTGGTGGCGCCGTCGGGGATGTACTCAAAGGGCTCGACCGCCACCCACCCGTCGTAGCCGCGTTCGCGCAGCACCCGCACGAGCGGCAGCAAGTCGGTGTCGCCTTGGCCGGGGCCTCGGCGATTACGGTCGTTGACCTGTACATGGGCGATATCGCCCGCATCCAGGTGGCGCGCCAGCACCTGCGCGATCGGCTCGGATTCCGTTTGCGCCGCGGCGCTGGCATCGAGCATGGTGCGCAGCCCCGGCGAGTCGATACGGCGCACCAGGTCGGCTGCCTCTTGCACGGTGTTCACCAGCACGGTTTCAGCGCGAGACAGCGGCTCCAGGCAATAGGTGACGCCCGCCTGGACGGCCCAGGGCGCGATCTGCCGCAGGCTGTCTTCGAGGCGCTGGCGGGCATCGTCCAGGGTCTGACCGGGCAGGGGATTGCGCTGCGCGGGCGAGCCGTGCACCAGCACCTGCGCGCCGCATCCTTGGGCGAAGGCGATCAGACGACGGATCCAGTCCAGCGTGGCCTGGCGCACCCGGTCATCGGGGCTGACCATGGACAGGCCCACGGGCTTCACGAGCAACCAGTGCAGGCTGGGAATGTGCAAGCCATGGGCCTGGGCGCAGGCCTGCGTGCGTGCCGCCAGGTGCTCGTCGAGTTCAGACGCATCCTGGAACAGGGTGAAGGGCGCGATCTCCAGCCCCTGGTAACCCAGTTGCGCCGCCAACGCGCACTGCGCGTCCAGCGGCAGGTGACGTAGCACCTCGTTGCACAGGGCGAGCTTCATGCGCTCGCCGAGGTCGCTTGCCGCGACTTGTGCAGGCTCCACAGCTTCCAGCCGATGGTGCCGAAGATCATCGCGGCGACCACCGCAGAAATCGGACGCGTGAAGAAGGGCGTGAGATCGCCGTCGGACAGGATCAGGGCGCGCCGCAGATTTTTCTCCAGCAGATCCCCTAGCACGATGCCCAGCACCAGTGGCGCCATCGGATAGCCAAAGTGCCTCAGGAAGTAGCCCAGGATGCCGAAGGCCAGCATCACATACACGTCGAACATACGGCCTGCGATCGCGAAGCTGCCCACCGCGCACAGCACGAAGATGATCGGCACCAGCACATGCTGGGGAACGCGCAGCACCTGCACCAGCGCCTTGGTCAGGACGAGGCCGTAGATCAGGATGCCGATGGTGGCGAACAGCATCATGGCCACCACGTCGTACACGAAGCGGGGGTTCTCGATCATGATCATCGGCCCCGGCTTGATGCCGTGGATGATCATGGCGGCCATGAGCACGGCGGCCGGCGCAGAGCCGGGAATCGCCAGCGTCAGCACCGGGATCACCGCACCGGGCACGCAGGCGTTGTCGCCGGTCTCGGCCGCCATCAGGCCCTCGACCGAGCCCTTGCCGTACATCTCTTTTTCCTTGCTGGCTCGCTTGGCGGCGGCATAGGAGGACCAGGCGGCGACATCTTCGCCGACACCCGGCACGATGCCCACCGCCGTACCGATCAGGCCCGAGCGCAGGATGGTTCGCCAATATTGAAAGACATCGCGCAGGCGCGGGATCACCGTGTCGAAGGCGCTGATCTTCACCGGCGCTTGGCGCTCGCGAATGGCGGTGAGCAACTCGGCGAAGCCGAAGGCCCCCACCAGCGCCGGCACCAGCGAGATGCCGCCTGCGAGATCGCGCAGGCCGTAGGAGAAACGCTCGAAGCCGTATTGGGGCTCTTGCCCAATACCGGCGATGAACAGGCCTGCTATGCCGGCGATCCAGCCCTTGAGCGGGTCGTTGCCCGTGAGCGTGCCCGCGATGATCACGCCAAACAGCGCCAGCCAGAAAAACTCATAGGCCCCGAACTTCAAGGCCATGCCACCGAGCACCGGGGTGAAAGCGGCCAGGAAGAACAT
>CANGSD010000128.1 GCA_947455875.1 Comamonadaceae bacterium | reverse complement strand
CCAGGCATTCGTCGATGATGCGCTGACGCAGCTCGGGATCCAACACCGGCCAGGCCAGCTCGACGCGCCGCAGCATGTTGCGGTTCATCCAGTCGGCGCTAGACAGGTACAGCGACTCTTCATCGCCTGCGCGAAAGTAGAAGACCCGCGAATGCTCCAGAAAGCGACCGATCACCGAGCGCACGCGGATGTTGTCGGTGACGCCCGGCACACGCGCCGGCAGCATGCAGGCGCCGCGCACGATCAGGTCAATCGAGACTCCACTGCGGCCCGCCCGCACCAGCGCCTCCATCAGCGGCTGGTCGGTCAACGCATTCATCTTCAAGACGATGCGCGTCTTCATCCCCTGAGCCGCGGCCTCGGTCAGACGATCGATCTTGTCGATCATGCGCCGATGCAACTGGAAAGGCGCCAGCAGCACGCGTGACAGACGCGGCAGCCTCGCCTGGCTGGCCAGGTGGCTAAACACATGGTCGACATCCGCCGTGAGTTGCGCATCGGCCGTTAGGTAGCTCAGGTCGGTGTACAGGCGCGCGGTACGGGGGTTGTAGTTGCCGGTGGACAGGTGGGCATAGCGGGCCAGATATCGCCCCTCGCGGCGGGTCACCAGCAGCATCTTGGCGTGGGTCTTGAGCCCCACCACCCCGTACACCACCTGCGCGCCGATGGACTCGAGCTTCTCGGCCCAATTGATGTTGGCCTCTTCATCGAAGCGGGCCTTCAATTCCACCACCACGGTCACTTCCTTGCCTTGGTGCACCGCTTCACGCAGCAGGTCCATCATCACCGAGTCGGAGCCGGTGCGGTAGATGGTCTGCTTGATCGCCAGCACCTGCGGATCGGTCACCGCTTCGCGCAGAAAATCGATCACACCATCAAAGCGCTCGAAGGGCTGGTGAATCAGGACATCGCCCTGGCGCAGGCGCTCGAAGAACGATTGACCGGGCACCAGCTGACGCGGGTAGCTGGCCGGATACGGCGCAAACAGCAGCTGCGGCGCCTCCACCAGGTCGATCACCTGTTGCAGTCGCACCAGATTCACCGGGCCCGGCACGCGGTACAGGGCTTGCATCGGCAACTCAAACTGCTGCAGCAGAAAATCCGCCAGGTAATCCGAGCAAGCAGCCGAGACCTCCAGCCGCACCGCCTCGCCGTATTGGCGATGCTGCAGCCCCAGGCGCAAGGCGGTGCGCAGGTTGCGTACATCGTCTTCGTCCACGGCCAGATCGGAGTGGCGGGTGACACGAAACTGCGAAAACTCCAGCACCTCGCGACCGGGGAACAGGTCGGCTAGGTGCGAGCGGATCACGCTCGAGAGCATGACCAAGCGCGTCTTGCCGCCATCGGCCCGCGCCGGCACGCGAATCACGCGGGGCAGCACACGGGGCACTTTCACGATGGCGATGTCGTTCTCGCGCCCGAAAGCATCGTGACCGCCCAGGCGAACGATGAAATTGAGCGACTTGTTGGCCACCTGCGGGAAGGGGTGAGCGGGATCCAGACTGACCGGAATCAGCAGCGGCCGCACCTGACGCTCGAAGTACTCGGCCACCCACTGACGTTGCTCGGGACTGCGATCTGCATGCGAGAGGATCTCGATCCCTGCGCGCGCCAGCAGCGGCGTCAGGGCGTCGTTGTACAGGGCGTACTGCGTCGCCACCAGCGCATGTGCGGCATGAGACAGCGCCTCGAACGATGCGGGCGAACCCAGGTCACTCGTCTCTCCGGTGCGCGCCGCCATCAGGTGCGGCGCAAAACGGACCTCAAAGAATTCATCCAAGTTGGACGACACGATGCTGAGGTAACGCAGTCGCTCCAGCGCCGGCACATCTGCACGGCGCGCCCAATCGAGTACCCGCTCATTGAAGGCCAGGATGCTGTGGTCTCGATCCAGCCAAGGCGTGCGCGCGTGAGCGGCCGCAGAGGCCGCAGCGTACTTCGAGGAGGTGGCGTCGTTCGCTGTCACGGCTTCAGTCTTCACTGCTGAGATGACAGGTGTGTGACTGCGTCTTTTGTACTCGCCAGATTCACTTTGTTGCACGGCACCAAAAACGAGACGAAACGCCGTGTGGCCTCTTCCCAGCTGAACTCCTGGGCCCGCGCGCGCGCCTCGTGACGCGGCGTGCGCAAGGCCTCATGGCAAGCGACCCGCAGGTCTTCGTTCAAGGCGCCGCCCAGGCGCTGCCCCCCAGGACTGCGGCGTGCAGCCAGCACCTCCAGCGGTCCGTCCTCGGGGAAAGCCGCGACAGGCGTTCCGCAGGCCATGGCCTCGAGCATCACCAGACCGAAGGTATCGGCACGACTGGGGAACACGAAGACATCGGCGGCCGCGTAGACCTGAGCCAATTCCGCGCGGGGCAGCAATCCCACCCAGTGCACATGGGGATAGCGTGCACGCAGGGTTTCCTCCACCGGCCCCACCCCGCAGACCACTTTGGTACCCGGGAGGTCCAGGCGCAGGAAGGCCTCGATGTTCTTCTCGTACGACACGCGCCCGACAAACAGGGCCACCGGCCGGCGCAGCAGCCCCAGGGGGCGATAGGCCAGGGGTTGCGGGGCATAGCCAAACAACTGCGTGTCCACGCCATGGGTCCAGGGCCGCAGATGGGTGAAACCTCGCGTCTGCAGCATGCGCAGCACACCTTCGGTCGGCACCATCACGCCTGAGGAGGGCCGATGAAAATGCCGGAACAGGGCGTAACCCCAGGACAGCGGCACCCGCAATGCGGCCTGCAGGATCTCCGGGAAGCGGGTGTGAAAGGCGGTCGTGAAGGCCAGGCCCCGCTTGAGGCAATAGCGGCGGCCCGCCCAACCCAACGGGCCCTCGGTAGCCAAGTGAATGGCGTCGGGTGCGAAATCATCCAGGCGCTGCGCCAGCCCCTTGGCAGGCGACTTGGCCAGGTCGATCCCCGGATAGCCCGGGCACGGACGGGTGTCGAACTGCCCGGGCTCGATGACCAGGATTTGATGTCCCAAAGCCTGGAGTTGTGTGACCAGTTCAACCAGGGTGGTGACCACACCATTGACCTGGGGCGTCCAGGCATCGGTCACGAGTGCGATTTTCATGCGGTCACCTGCACGTTTTCCTCGGTCTGCACGGGCTGGGGGGGTGCGTGACCCACGGGTTCCCAGTGGACCAGCTCCAGTTGGCCATCGTGGTGTTCGACCAGCGCGGTGCGACTCTCGACCCAGTCGCCGTCGTTGCAATAAAGCACACCATCGATCTCGCGCATCTCCGCGCGGTGAATATGCCCACACACCACACCCTGGTGACCTCTGCGCCGGGCCTCCCGCGCCACCGCCACCTCAAAATCCGTCACGTAATTGAGCGCCTTCTTCACCTTGTGCTTCAGATAAGCCGAGAGCGACCAGTAAGGCATGCCCAGTCGATGGCGCAGGCGATTGAGGTGGCGATTGAGCTTGAGTGTGAACTCATACAGGTTGTCCCCTACGTACGCCAGCCAGCGCGCGCACTGCACCACGCCATCGAAGTCATCGCCGTGGATCACCCACAGGCTTCGCCCATCGGCCGTTACATGCACGGCATCCCTCACCAGCTCAATGCCGCCAAAGGGATGGTCGGTGAACTCACGCGCGAATTCATCGTGGTTCCCAGGCACATAGACCACACGCGTGCCCTTGCGGGCGCTGCGCAGGATCTTTTGCACCACGTCGTTATGGGCTTGCGGCCAGAACCAGCGTCGGCGCAGGGCCCAGCCATCGATGATGTCTCCCACCAGATACAGCGTGTCGCAGCTGTGATCGCGCAGGAAATCCAGCAGCGCGTGGGCCTGACACCCTGCCGTCCCCAGATGGATGTCCGAAATGAAGACCGCGCGAAAGCGTCGGGTCGGTGTGTGCGGCGCATCATCCGCCGCGTCGCGATGCAGGGCTGCGGCGACGACACCCGCAGCATGTGGCGCGAGTGCGTCGAAGGCAGCACGCACGATCAGCGCCCGAGAAAATGCTTGCGATACCGCGCCGGCAGGTCGGCGATCCGCATCAACATCGGCAGGTCCGCAGTGTTGAAGTCCGGGTCCCAGGCCGGCGCGCCCAGCACCTGCGCGCCCAGGCGCAGATAGCCCTTGATCAGGGCCGGTGGCTCCACATCCAGGGAGTCATCGAGCCGCTCAATGGGCAGCGGCAGGCGCGGATGCACCTGGTACTCGATCGGCGCCAGATGATCTCGCTGCACCTGGCGCCAGATGCTGGCCGCCTGATCGCCACTGACCACACCCTCATGCACCATGGGGATGCTGGCGCAGCCGATCATGGTGTCCAGGTCGTTGCGTGCCATGAACTCGGCCAGCGCACCCCAAAGGGCCAGGATCACGCTGCCCTGTCGGTAATCCCGGTGCACGCAGCTGCGTCCCAGTTCGACCATGCGGCTACGCAGCGCGCGCAGGCGGGTCAGGTCAAACTCGGTCTCGGTGTACAGGCCACCCACACGCCGCGCCTGGGCCGGGGTCAGCACGCGGTAGGTGCCCACCACCGCACCGGTGGCGGTATCGCGCACCATCAGGTGCTCGCAGTAGTCGTCGAACAGGTCGATGTCATGCCCGGGCACATCACCGGCCAGGCGCGCACCCATCTCGCCAGCAAAAACCTCGTACCTCAGTCGCTGCGCCGCGCGGACTTCGTCTTGGTGGGTCGCCCAAACCACTGAAATGGGGCCGCGCTCCAGCGCAGAAGGCGTCGGATCTGGGCATCGAAGTGACCCCCTGGGCAGACTCAGGGGCGATAGTGCGAAGGTCGGGGTGGGCAGTTCTCTCACAGGGCACCTCCATCTATGGAATGCCCATCAGTGTTGCGGCCGTCGATGACACGGCCGTGTCGGATTCAAGTCAGTTCAGTGACGGGGCTGCGCCCGTGCGCGATCAGGCGCGTACGGTTTCGCGTCGCAGCGTGTGGCGCTCCAGGGCCTTTTCGTCGATGGTCACGCCCAGGCCGGGCCCCCGAGGCACGTCCACATGGCCCTGGCGTATGACGAAATCAGTCTCGGGGACCAGCGGATCCGGCGCAGTG
>CANGSD010000127.1 GCA_947455875.1 Comamonadaceae bacterium | reverse complement strand
GATGGCGTTGAACTCGATGTGGGCGATGGCGTGCAGCAAGGCAGCCAGGCCCTCGGGCTTGAAGGGCGAGCGTCGCGGCACGCGCGCGGGATGCACCAGCTGCGGCCGCACAGGGCGACCGGGCAGAGGCAGATCGGGCAGCGGCGCATACGCAGCAAGGGCTAAGTCCTGGGCCTGAGCGTCCAGGGCCCGCGTGGCCTGCACCTTGGCCTGAGGATCTTCCAGGGCCAGGGCGGCCAGGGCGAGGCCACGCAATTCGGGACGTGCGCTGTGGTGTTGGGGGGTGTCCGTCAACGTGGCGGGCATGCGCGATTCTAGGCAGTAGCCCCGAGGCGCTAGCATCAGCGCTCCCTACAATGGTCGCTTTTCAATTGCAGGAACCTCCATGGCCCTCTACGAACTCGATGGCAAAGCTCCCCACCTGGCCGCAGGCGCCTGGGTCGCCGACTCTGCGCAGGTGATCGGCGACGTGGTGCTGGGTCAGAACGCGAGCGTCTGGTTTGGCGTCGTCGTGCGCGGTGACAACGAGACCATCCGCATTGGTCGTAACACCAACGTCCAGGACCTGTCGGTGCTGCACTCTGATATCGGCAAGCCGCTGACCATCGGCGACAACGTCACGCTGGGTCACCAGGTCATGGTGCATGGCTGCACCATCGGCGACAACTCTCTGATCGGCATCCAGGCCGTGATCCTCAATGGCGCCAAGATCGGTCGCAACTGCATCGTGGGCGCCGGCAGCGTCGTGACCGAGGGCAAGGAGTTCCCGGACAACTCCCTGATCATCGGCAGCCCCGCCAAGGTGGTGCGCACGCTCGACGACGAAGCGGCCCGCAGGATCACCCAGAGCGCCGATAACTACGTGGCCAATGCGCGGCGCTTTGCCACGGGTCTGATCAAGATCGGCTGAGGCCCGGCTTGAGCGAACTTCACAAATTCCTGTTCGATGGCCTGCCGGTGCGCGGCATCATCGTGCGCCTGACCGACACCTGGACCGACATCCTGCAGCGGCGCGAGTCCAACACCGCCACCGGTCCGTGGTCGCCGCCGGTGGCGCGTCTGATGGGGCAGATGGCCGCAGCGGGCGCGCTGATGCAGTCCAACATCAAATTCAATGGCGCGCTGGTGCTGCAGATCTTCGGTGACGGCCCCTTGAAGGTGGCCGTGGCCGAGGTACAGCCCGATCTGTCGCTGCGCGCCACCGCCAAGGTGGTCGGCGACGTACCCGACGACGCGATGTTGTCGGCGCTGGTGAATGTGGGCAATCAGGGCCGCTGTGCGATCACGCTGGATCCGCGTGACAAGCTGCCCGGGCAGCAGCCCTATCAGGGCGTAGTGCCCCTGCATGGCGATCAGCGCGAGAAGCTCGAGAACCTGTCCGAGGTGCTGGAGCACTACATGCTGCAGTCCGAGCAGCTCGACACCAAACTAATTCTTGCGGCCGACGACAAGGTGGCTGCGGGCTTGCTGATTCAGCGCCTGCCGGTGCAGGGCGAGGGCAACCTCGCGGGTCGCATGATGGGCCGCGCCAACGAGGACGAGATCGGTCTGAACGAAGACTACAACCGCATCGCCATCCTGGCTGCCAGCCTCACGCGCGAGGAGTTGCTCACGCTCGATGTCGATACCATCTTGCGTCGCCTGTTCTGGGAGGAAAAGGTGCTGCGCTTTCCGGCGCAGACGCCGCGCTTTGCCTGCACTTGCAGCCGCGAGCGCGTGTCCGACATGATCCGCAGCCTGGGTCGGCAAGAGGCCGAGAGCATCCTGTCCGAGCGCCCTGACATCGAGGTGGGCTGCGATTTCTGCGGTCGCCAGTATCGATTCGACGCGGTGGACGCAGCCCGCCTGTTTGCCGCGCCGGGGGATCAGCCGCCTGTCACGTCGGCGGTGCAGTAGTCGCTCGGGGGAACAGGTGGCGCTCGCAATCGGCGTCGCCACATTTTTCGCACTGCGCGCGCAGGCGTTTCCAGCGGCCGATGTCCTCTTCGCCTGCGCTCACCGTCCAGGCCCAGGGGATGACGGCCGCGACCGCATCGAGCGCCTGCAGCACACGCTGTGATCCCTGGCCGTAGATCACGCGCCAGCCGATGCCGGTGCGTGTCAGGGCCTCGCGTAAGCGGGCATCGGCGGTGTGCGACGCCTCTGTCAGATCAGGCAGGTCCAGTCCCATCAGCAGGGTCAGGGTGTCATGGGCAAGGGTGTGAGGGGCAGGCGCGTCCTCGATCACCAGATCGCAGTCTTGCGCCGCATCGTCCATCACCTGCCCGGGCGCCAGCACCAAGACCCGATGCCCGCGCGTGCGCAGATGGTCGGCCAGTGTGTGGGCGAGGGTGGTCTTGCCGGTGCCGGGCGCACCGAGCAGGGCGATGCGCGCGGGCATCGCCCTTATTTCTTGGCGGCCGCCGCCGAGACCTGCACGTAGATCTCGTTGGGCTTGACCATGCCCAGTTCCATTCGGGCTTTTTCTTCGATCATCTCCAGGCCCTCCTTGAGGTCGCGGACCTCGGAGGCGATGCGCTCATTGGCCTGGGCGGCGCGCACGTTGGCGGCCTTCTGGGTTTGCAGCTTGCGTTGCATCTCGCTCACGTTGGGCACGCTGCCCCGGCCAAACCACAGCTGCGCGTGCAGCACGAGCAGCAGCGCGATCAAGACGGCCGGGACGAGGCGGTGGGACATGGCGGGATGCGCGGGACTGTAACGCAGGTTCAGGCGATGTTGTAGAACGCCGCGCGGCCCGGGTAGCTGGCGATGTCGCCCAGGTCTTCTTCGATGCGTAGCAATTGGTTGTACTTGGCCATGCGGTCCGAGCGTGAAAGCGAGCCAGTCTTGATCTGGCCGGCGTTGGTGCCCACCGCGATGTCGGCGATGGTGCTGTCTTCGGTCTCGCCCGAGCGGTGGCTGATCACCGCGGTGTAGCGGGCGCGCTTGGCCATCTCGATGGCGGCGAAGGTCTCGGTCAGGGTGCCGATCTGGTTGATCTTGATCAGGATCGAGTTGGCGATGTGCTTGTCGATGCCTTCTTGCAAGATCTTGGTGTTGGTGACGAACAGGTCGTCGCCCACCAGTTGCACCTTGCGGCCCAGGCGCTCGGTCAGCGTCTTCCAGCCGTCCCAGTCGCCTTCGGCCATGCCGTCTTCGATGCTGATGATCGGGTACTTGTCGACCCAGCTGGCCAGGATGTCGGTCCATTCGGCGCTGGCCAGGGTCAGGCCTTCAGCCTCGACGTGGTACTTGCCGTCCTTGTAGAACTCGCTGGCGGCGCAATCGAGGCCCAGCGCAATCTGCTCGCCGGGCTTGTAGCCGGCGTTCTCGATGGCCTGCAGGATCATCTGGATCGCGGCCTCGTGGTTGGCGACGTTGGGGGCAAAGCCGCCCTCGTCACCCACCGCGATGCTCATGCCCTTGTCGTGAATGATTTTCTTGAGGGCGTGGAACACCTCGGCGCCGTAGCGGATCGCCTCGCGAAAGCTCGGGGCGCCCACGGGGATGATCATCAGCTCCTGCAGGTCCAGGTTGTTGTTCGCGTGCGCGCCGCCATTGACCACGTTCATCATCGGCACCGGCAGCTGCATGCCGCCCATACCACCGAAGTAGCGATACAGGGGCAGGCCCGATTCCTCGGCCGCAGCGCGGGCCACGGCCATCGAGACGGCCAGCGTGGCGTTGGCGCCCAGGCGGCTCTTGTTGTCGGTGCCGTCCAGGTCGATCAGGGTCTTGTCCAGGAAGGCTTGCTCGGAGGCGTCCAGACCCAGCACGGCTTCGGAGATCTCGGTGTTGACATGTTCGACCGCCTTGAGCACGCCCTTGCCGAGGTAGCGAGATTGATCGCCGTCACGCAGCTCGATGGCTTCGCGCGAGCCGGTGGACGCGCCCGAGGGCACGGCGGCGCGGCCCATGGTGCCCGATTCGAGCAGGACGTCGCATTCGACGGTGGGGTTGCCGCGCGAGTCGAGAATTTCGCGGCCGACGATGTCTACGATGGCACTCATGGTGTTTGCAGGTTCAAGAAAGTTGGAAAAGGGGAAAGAGCGCGCTGGCCTTAGCCGAAGCGACTCTCGAGGTAGCCGTTCTTCTTGGTGACGGCATCGAGCGCCACCAGGGTTTCGAGCAGCGCCTTCATGTGTTTCAGGGGCACGGCGTTGGGGCCATCGGACAGGGCGTTGGCGGGGTCGGGGTGGGTTTCCATGAACAGACCCGACACGCCCACCGCCACCGCGGCGCGGGCCAGCACCGGCACCATCTCGCGCTGGCCGCCCGAGCTCGTGCCCTGGCCACCAGGCAGTTGCACCGAGTGCGTGGCATCAAAGACCACCGGCGCGTTCGTCTCGCGCAGGATGGCCAGCGAGCGCATATCCGACACCAGGTTGTTGTAGCCAAAGCTGGCGCCGCGTTCGCAGGCCATGAAGACATCGTCGGGCAGACCTTTTTCGCGCGCGGCGGCGCGGGCCTTGTCAATCACGTTCTTCATGTCGTGCGGCGCGAGAAACTGCCCCTTCTTGATGTTCACCGGCTTGCCCGATTGGGCAACGGCGCGAATGAAATCGGTCTGGCGGCACAGGAAGGCCGGCGTTTGCAGCACGTCGACCACGCCGGCAACCGTGGGGATCTCGGCTTCGGTGTGGACGTCCGTGAGGATCGGCACATGAAGCGTCTTTTTCACCTTCGCCAGAATTTCCAGACCCTTGTCCATGCCTGGGCCGCGAAAGCTGGTGCCAGAGGACCGATTGGCCTTGTCGTAGCTGCTCTTGAAGATGAAGGGGATGCCCAGCGACGCGGTGATCTCCTTCAACTGGCCGGCCACGTCCATCTGCAGCTGCTCGCTTTCGACCACACAGGGGCCGGCGATCAGGAAGAAGGGCTTGTCCAGCCCGATGTCGAATCCGCAAAGTTTCATGCGACGGCCTTGAGCTTGCCGCCGGTGTGCTGGTGGTCGACCGCGGCCTTCACGAAGGCGTTGAACAGCGGGTGGCCATCCCAGGGCGTGGACTTGAACTCGGGGTGGAACTGCACGCCCATGAACCAGGGGTG
>CANGSD010000126.1 GCA_947455875.1 Comamonadaceae bacterium | reverse complement strand
GCAGGGCGAAGTGAATGACCTGCGTCTCGTCGACGCCCAGCACCGCGGCCAGGCGCTGGGCGGTGGCCCGGGTGACGCCCGTGGTGCTGTCCTGTGAGCGATAGCGGAAGGCGATTTGGCTGGTGGTCACTGTGATCCTCGTTGCGTCGATCTTGAGATATCTTAAAGATATCCATTCTTGTGACGGGTGTCAACGCGTTTGCCGAACCCTAAACCGCCCCGAGCAACCCTTCCCACTCCGCCCGCAGCCCCGGCGTACTCGCCGCTAGCGCGCTCGACGCGTACCAGGGCTGGCCGTCGAGCGCCCACAGCTGTCCGCCCGCTTCTTCGATCAGCAACAGGCCGGCCGCCGCGTCCCAGGCGCCCATGCCGCGTTCCCAGAACACATCGATCCGCCCCGCCGCCAGATACGCCAGCTCCAAGGCCATGCTGCCGGCGCGGCGCACACCCGAGACGTTCTTCATCACCGCCGACAACTCCCGCAGGTAGTCGTCCATGAACGGCGCGCGCGGCTTGGGGAAGACCGTGGCCGCTACCGCCTGACTCAGTTGCGCGGTCGACGCCACGGCCATTGGCCGGCCATTGCAGGTGGCGCCCTGGCCGCGCGCCGCGGTGTAGGCCTCTTCACGCACCGGATCGACGATACAGGCCACCACCGGCTGCCCGCTTGCAAGCAGCGCGATCGAGACGGCGTACTGCGGATAGCCCCGCAGAAAATTCATGCTGCCGTCGATCGGATCCACCACCCACACGAGTTGCTCTTGGAGTTGCGCCACGCTCGGTGTGCCCTTGTGGCTTTCCTCGCCCCAGAACTGATGCTGCGGATAGCGCTGTGCGATGCGCTCACGCAGCATCTGCTCGATCTCGCGGTCCAGCGCACTGCACCAGTCGCCCTGCGCCTTCTCCTCCACCTGCAAGGTCTGCGCACCGGCCTGTCGCAGCTGCTTGGCAGCCAGCAGGCCCAGCTCCAGCGCCAGGGCGCGTGCGTCTGTGAGGAAAGCAGTCGTCGTCATTCGTTGCGGGTCAGGTCAGAGACATAGTCGTGGCGCTGCGATGCGATGACCGAGGTGCGCAATTCGACTGGCCGCTCGCCAAAGCTCAAAGCCAGACGCTGCACCTCCAGCAGCGGCGCACCGCTGGCCACCCCCAGATGGCGCATGGCGTCGCGGGTGGCCAGGATGGCGCGCGTGCGCTCCTGCGCATGCAGCACGGTGATGCCGAAATCGGTCTGGTACAGGTTGTAGATGGTGCTCGCGCGCTCCAGAAAGCGTTTCTCGGTCATGCCCTTGAACAGGCTGGCGGAGATCACGATGCGATCGAGCACCACCGGCCGACCCGACAGGCTCAGGCGGTTGTGAATCACAAACACCGGATCGCTTTCGCGCAGTCGCAGCGCCCCTGCGCTGGACTCGTCGGCGCGCTGGCGCTCGAACGACAGGCATTGCACCTGCGGGAATTCGGGTTCGGCGCGCAGCCCCAGGTGCGAGCCATCTTCACGCGCCTGTACCCGAAAGAACTGAAACAGGTAGCGATCCCGCGAGTGCAGTAAGACAAAGGTCCCCTTGCCCTGTCGCCGCACCAACACATGCTCGTGCACCAGTTCGTCGACCGCGCGCCGCAGGGTGCCGATGCTCACTTGCAACTGGTCGGCCAGGGTGCGCTCATTGGGCAGCGCCTGGGCGGGCTTCCACTCGCGGGCCTCAATCCGCCGCAGCAGCTCGCGCTTGACCTGCAGGTACAGCACGCCCGGGCCCGGGTTCAGGGGCTCGCGGCGTGCAGGTGGGGTGGCAGGCATGCCGGCAGTCTAATCCTTGGGGCGCGCCACTCAAACAAGTCATCTAGATGACCTGTTTGACAGTCAGGCCGGGCCCGAAGGACAGTCACGCATCCAAAACGCACTTACCTGGAGAAGCGATGATTCATTTTGTTTTGCACGACGCCAAGGACACGGTGGCGGTGGTCGTGGTCGAAGGCGTCAAGAACGGCGACAAGCTCACCGGCTGGATCATGGACGAAGACCGCATGATCAACCTCGCGGCCAAGGCCGACATCCCGATCGGTCACAAGGTGGCTCTGAAGGACATGGCCGTGGGCGACACGGTCTGGAAATACGGCATCGACATGGGCAAGGTGGTGGCCCCGATCAGCGCGGGCCAGCACGCCCACGTTCACAACATCAAGACCAAGCGCTGGTAAGTCCTGCGCCCCACGATCCGAACAACCTCTCCTGATTGAAAGCATTCACCATGTCCGTCATTTCCAAAGACACGACCTTTCTGGGCTACCGCCGCGAAAACGGCCGCGTGGGCGTCCGTAACCACGTGATCATCCTGCCCCTGGACGACCTGTCCAACGCCGCCGCCGAGGCCGTCGCCCACAACATCAAGGGCGCGATGGCTATCCCCCATCCCTATGGCCGCCTGCAATTTGGCGCCGACCTGGACCTGCACTTTCGCACCCTGATCGGCGCGGGCTGCAACCCCAACGTGGCCGCTGTGGTGGTCATTGGCATTGAAGACGGCTGGACCAAGAAAGTGGTCGATGGCATCGCCACCACCGGCAAGCCCGTGGTGGGCTTCGGCATCGAAGGCCATGGCGACCACGACACCATCATGCGCGCCAGCAAGGCCGCTCGCGAGTTCGTGCAGTGGGCCAGCGAGAAGCAGCGCGAGGTCTGCCCGATTCACGAGCTGTGGGTCTCGACCAAGTGCGGCGAGAGCGACACCACCAGCGGCTGCGGCGCCAACCCCACGGTGGGCAATGCCTTCGACAAGCTGCATCCTCTGGGCAACTACCTGTGCTTTGGTGAGACCTCCGAGATCACCGGCGGCGAGAAGATCGTGGCCGAGCGTTGCAAGACGCCCGAGGTGGCCGAGAAGTTCATGTTCATGTTCAACCGCTACCAGGACATGATCAACCGCCACAAGACCACCGACCTGTCCGAGAGCCAGCCGACCAAGGGCAATATTGCTGGCGGCCTGACCACCATCGAAGAAAAAGCTCTGGGCAACATCCAGAAGATCGGCAAGAAGTGCACGGTCGACGGCGTGATCGACAAGGCCGAAATCCCCTCGCACCCGGGCCTGTGGTTCATGGACTCCTCGTCGGCCGCCGCCGAGATGGTGACGCTGTGTGCCGCCTCGGGCTATGCGGTGCATTTCTTCCCCACCGGCCAGGGCAACGTGATCGGCAACCCCATCGTGCCGGTGATCAAGATCTGCGCCAACCCGCGTACCGTGCGCCTCATGAGCGAGCACATCGACGTGGACTCCTCGGGTCTGCTGCAACGTGACATCACGTTGGACCAGGCCGGCGACAAGCTGCTTGAGTGCATGCTGCGCACGGCCAACGGCCGTCTCACGGCAGCCGAGGCGCTGGGCCACCGCGAGTTCGTGCTGACCCGCCTGTTCGAGTCGGCCTAAGCGGCCGGGTAGTCGCATGGAGTCGTCGCCGCGCCGCAAGACCTTGAAGGAGTTGCGCAGCCAGCGCTGGCTGGCCAGCGACGACATCCGGGGCTTTGCCCACAGACAGCGCATGCAGCAGCAGGGGCTGGCGCGCGACGAGTTCATGGGCCGACCTGTGGTCGGCATCATCAACACCTGGAGCGAGCTCTCGCCCTGTCATGCCCACTTGCGTGAGCGCGTGCAAGCCGTCAAGCGCGGTGTGCTGCAGGCGGGGGGCTATCCCTTCGAGCTGCCCGCCCTGAGTCTGGGCGAGGTCATGGTCAAGCCCACGACCATGATCTACCGCAACATGCTGGCGATGGAGGCCGAGGAGCTCCTGCGCAGCCTGCCGCTCGATGGTGTGGTGCTGATGGGGGGCTGCGACAAGACCACGCCCGGCTTGGTCATGGGCGCGCTGTCGATGGACATTCCGGCCATCTTCCTGGCGGCCGGCCCCATGCTCAATGACCGCTACAAGGGCGCCACGGTCGGTGCTGGCACCCACACCAAGAAATACTGGGAGCAGTACACCGTCGGTGCGATTGACCAAGCGGAGTGGATCGCGCTGGAAGCGCGGATGACGCGCTCGCCCGGCACCTGCAACACCATGGGCACCGCCAGCACCATGACCTCGATCGTCGAGGCCATGGGCCTGACCTTGCCCGGCTCCACCAGCATTCCCGCGATGGACGCGGCGCACTCGCGCATGGCGTGGGTGTGCGGGCAGCGCGCAGTGGAGATGGTGTGGGAAGACCTGCGGCCCTCGCGCTTGATCACGCGCGCTTCTTTCCTCAATGCCGTGGCCACCTGGATGGCGCTGGGCGGATCGACCAATGCCGCCGTGCACCTGCCCGCGATGGCCGCACGCGCGGGCGTCACCCTGGGCCTGGACGACTTTGACGCCATCGCCCAGCGCGTGCCCGTCATCACCAACCTCTTTCCCTCGGGCGACCGACTGATGGAGGACTTCCATTACGCCGGCGGTGTTCCGGCCCTGTTGAACCGGATCGCGAGCGTGTTGGACCTGAGCGCCGCGACGGTGACGGGCAAGAGCCTGGGCGAGAACATTGCCGGCCACCTGTGCACCGACGACGAAGTGATCCGCGATCCCTCGCGCCCTCTGGTCAGCGCGCCCGCCGATTGCCCGGAAGCGGCGATGGCGCTGGCCGTGGTGCGGGGCAATCTGTGTCCGGACGGCGCGGTGCTCAAACCCTCGGCCGCCAGCCCCCGCCTGCTGCGACACACAGGCCGTGCGCTGGTGTTCGACTCGAATGCGCAGATGCTTGCGGCGGTGAACGATCCCGATCTGGATGCCGACGAGAACACGGTGCTGGTGCTACGCAATGGCGGACCGGTGGGGGGCCCCGGCATGCCCGAGTGGGGCAACCTGCCCATACCGAAGAAGCTGCTCAAACAAGGCGTGCGCGACATGCTGCGCATCTCCGATGCCCGCATGAGCGGCACCCACTACGGCACCTGCGTGCTGCATGTCTCGCCCGAATCCGCGGTCGGTGGCCCGCTGGCCCTGATTCGAACGGGCGACCTGATCACCTTGGACATCGGCGCGCGCCGCCTGGATGTCCAACTCACAG
>CANGSD010000125.1 GCA_947455875.1 Comamonadaceae bacterium | reverse complement strand
ACCCCCCCTTTCACAACAAGGAGAATCCATGCGTATCGTCCTCGCAGCAGACGGCAGTCCCTACACCAAGAAGGCCCTGGCCTTCCTCATGACCCACGAGAGCCTGGCGGGCCCGGACGATGAAATCCTGGTGGTCCACGCGCAGCCCGCCCTGCCACCGAGGGTGCGGGCCGCCGTGGGCGCGGAGGTGGTCAAGTCCTATATGAACGACGAGGCCGAGAAGGTGCTCGCGCCGATTCGTCGTTTCCTGGACAAGCATGACGTCACCTACCACTGCGAATGGTCGGTGGGCACGGCCCACGATCAGATCCTGCGCGCAGCGAAAAAAGCCAAGGCGCACATGATCGTGATGGGTACGCACGGCCATGGCCTGATCGGCCGCACCCTCATGGGCAGCGTCGCGCAAAAGGTGATCACCGGCGCCGACGTGCCGGTGCTGCTGGTGAAATAAGGCTCAGCCCGGGCGCGCGAGCGACGCCGCTTCGCGCGCCAGCGCGGTGATCCGGCCCCAATCGCCGGCTACCACCGCCGCTGCGGGGGTGAGCCAGGAGCCGCCCACGCACGCCACATTCGGCAAGGCCAGGAACTCGCCCGCATTCGCCGCCGAGACACCGCCGGTGGGGCAGAACATCACATCGCCAAACGGGCCGCCCCAGGCCTTGAGCATGGCCACTCCGCCAGCCTGCATCGCGGGGAAGAACTTCAGCTGCGTGTAGCCCTCTTCCTGGGCTTGCATGATTTCGCTGCCGGTGGCCACACCAGGCAGCAGCGGCAGCCCCAGGTCGCGGCAGGCGCGGCCTACAGCTATTGTGAAGCCAGGGCTGACCGCAAAGCGTGCACCGGCATCACGGGCGGCTCGGGCATCGGTCGCACTGCGCACCGTGCCCGCGCCCACCACCGCCTCGGGCACCGCGCGCGCGATGGCCTGGATGCAGGCGAGCGCAGCGGGGGTGCGCAGCGTCACCTCGAGCATGCGTATGCCGCCGGCCACGAGCGCACGGGCCAGGGGCACGGCTTGCGCCACGTCGTCCAGCACGATGACGGGAATGACCGGCGCATCGCGCATCACGTCCAAGGCGGTCAGCGGGTGGGGGGTTACAGCCATGTGCAGGCTCCTTCCTCGGCGGTGAGGGCGTTGCGCCGAAAGTTGGCGAAGAGGTCACGCCCCAGACCCACCTGGTTGGCCGCCTGCAGGCTGGCGGGCAACGTGTCCGGCGCGCGCGCCTCCCATTCGGCGGGTGCGACCAACGCCTCCAGGATGCCGGTGGTGGCGTCCAGGCGCACCCGGTCGCCATCGCGCAAGCGGGCCAGGGGGCCACCAGCCGCAGCCTCGGGCGAGACATGGATGGCGGCAGGCACCTTGCCCGACGCACCGCTCATGCGGCCATCGGTGACCAGCGCGACGCGCCAGCCCTCGCCTTGCAGCACTGCCAGCGGCGGCGTGAGCTTGTGCAGTTCGGGCATGCCGTTGGCACGGGGTCCCTGCCAGCGCACGACACAGACCAGGCCGCCGGTGCCGTTGTCGCGGCAGGCTTGCGCGAGCTCGCCGGCGGCAAAGGCCTGCAACACAGCTTCCTGGCTGTCAAAGACACGCGCGGGCGCTTCGATGATGTAGCGATCCTCGGGGACCGCCGAAACCTTGATCACGCTGCGCCCCAAATTGCCTGTGAGCAGCCGCAGACCGCCGCTGGCACTGAAAGGCGCCGAGGCTGCGCGCACCACCTGCTCGTCGCCCGATGGGCCGGTGACCTGCCAGCGCAGCGCGCCGTCTTGCAGATACGGCACCTGGGTGTATTCGCGCAAGCCGCCCGGGCGCACCGTGGCGACATCGGCATGCATCAGGCCCGCGTCCATCAGCTCGCGGATGATGAAGCCAGGACCCCCGGCGTCCTGAAACTGGTTCACATCGGCCGTGCCGTTCGGATAGATCCGCGCCAGCAGCGGCGCGACGGCAGACAGGCGAGCGAAATCATCCCAGTCGATGGTGATGCCGGCGGCACGCGCCACGGCCACCCAGTGAATCAGGTGGTTGGTGGAGCCGCCCGTGGCGAGCAAGGCCACCATGGCGTTGACGATGCTGCGCTCGTCGACCAGTCGACCGATGGGTGTGTCGTGCCGCCCAGGGAGGATGGCCAATAACGTGCGCACCGCCTCGCGCGTGAGGTGCTCGCGCATCTGCGCATGCGGCGGGATGAAGGCCGCGCCGGGCACATGCAGGCCCATGGCCTCCATCAGCATCTGGTTGCTGTTGGCGGTGCCGTAGAAGGTGCAGGTGCCGGGCCCGTGATAGGCCTTCTGCTCGGCCTCGAGCAGCGCCGCGCGCCCCACCTCGCCGCGCGCAGCCTGCTCACGCACCTTGGCTTTTTCGCTGTTGGACAGACCACTGGCCATGGGGCCGCCCGGCACAAACACCATGGGTAAGTGGCCAAAGTGCAAGGCGCCAATCAGCAGGCCGGGCACGATCTTGTCGCAGATCCCCAGCATCAGCGCGCCGTCGAACACGTCGTGGGACAAAGCCACCGCCGCGCCCTGCGCGATCACATCGCGCGAGAACAAAGACAGCTCCATGCCGGCAGTGCCCTGCGTCACGCCATCGCACATGGCCGGCACGCCACCGGCCACCTGCGCGGTGGCGCCGTGGCGGCGGGCCTCGTCCTTGATCAGAGCGGGATAACCGGCATAGGGCGCGTGCGCCGACAACATGTCGTTGTAGGCGGTGACGATGGCCAGATTGGGCGCGCGCTCGGCGACGACCTTGAACTTGTCCTGGGTGGGCAGCGCGGCGAAGGCGTGGGCCACGTTGGCACACCCCATGCGGTCGGCGCCGCGCGGGCGGCGGGCCATCTCGTCGAGCAGGCGCAGGTAATGGGCGCGCCTGCCCTGGCTGCGCTCTCGGATGCGGTCGGTGACGGCGGCCACCACGGGATGTAGCGTCATGGGAAAAGCCCCGAATCTGGGTGCGTGAAAACAGCCGCTCATGGTGCCACAATCGACCGCCATGAGTACCTCGTCCCAAGCCATCGCCGACCTGCGCAAAAGCTATGAGCGCGCCGAACTGAGCGAGGACGCCAGTCACCCCGACCCGCTCGGGCAGTTTGAGCAGTGGCTGAACGAGGCGATCGCCGGCGAATTGCCCGAGCCCAATGCGATGACGCTGGCCACTGTCAGCAGCGACCTGCGCCCCAGTACGCGGGTGGTGTTGATCAAGGGCTATGACGCGCGCGGCATCGTCTGGTACACCAATTACGACAGCCGCAAGGGCCGCGAGCTGGCGGGCAATCCGCAGGCGGCCTTGCAGTTTCACTGGGTGGAGCTCGAGCGCGTGGTGCGCATCGAAGGCCGCGTCGAGAAGGTGTCGGCGCAAGACAGCGACACGTATTTCCACAGCCGTCCGCTCGATTCACGCATCGGCGCCTGGGCCAGCCCGCAAAGCGAGGTGATCGCCGGGCGCAGCGTGCTGGTGGCCAATGCCGCCAAGTTCGGTGCGCAGTTTCTGCTGCAACCGCCACGCCCGCCCCACTGGGGTGGGTATCGACTGGTGCCCGATCGCTGGGAGTTCTGGCAGGGGCGCAGGAGCCGCCTGCATGACCGCCTGCGCTACACGCTGCAAGGTGGCAGCTGGCTGCGCGAACGCCTGGCGCCCTGATTCACTGCGAGGACAGGCCAGGCGTGTTCTGCCACCAGCGCAGAAGGGCGTGGAAATCGCCCCGAAAGCTCTGACGCAGCAAGGCCTCATAGCGCAGCGAGCAGGTCGCCGCGCTGCCTCCGTCCAGGAAGCCCGCTTCGGCTTCGACCTCGCACTGACGCACCAGGCTCTTGAGGCAGGTCTCGGGAAGCTGCGCCTGCGTTTGGACGCCCGCTTCCCGATCCGATAACCAGCCGACCGCAGGAAGCCCCGCGGCACAGGCCGGTGGCTCGGACTGCGACCCGACCAGAGCGGGCAGCAAGGCGATGAACACCGCACCAGCGCGCACCGCTGCACCGCGCGCGCGGCGCGATCTGACATGGGATAACGACGAGGAATGGAACATGGCGCCCTCCTGTTTGAGTGATCCGGGGTTATAGATTCCATGCCCGCGCGTGACGAGGCATAAATACGCGCTTTGGCAGGAATCCGCATGCACGCACAGGCCTGCGGTCACCTGCGCGCAAGGTCGGATCCAGGGTCCCTCATGTCGATTCGGATCGCGCCATCCCGGTACGCCCGCAGGCGTAGGAAGTTCGCTTCACGCGCGTACGAGCGCGGCGAAGGTCTTGCGAAATTTCGCGACCTTGGGTGCAGCTACGGCCAGGCAATATCCCTGGTTGGGATTGCGCTCGAAGAAATCCTGGTGATAGGCCTCTGCGGGCCAATAGGCCGCCAGCGGCTGGACTTCGGTGACGATGGGCGCACCACCGAACACCTTGTCCTGACTCATCTCGCGTATCAGGTCCTGGGCCACCTGCTGCTGCTCGGGGGTGGTGAAGTAGATACCGCTGCGGTATTGGGTGCCCATGTCGTGCCCCTGCCGATTTAACTGAGTCGGGTCGTGTACGACGAAGAAGATTTCCAGCAGTTGCCGGGTGCTGATGATGCTGGGGTCGTAGGTCAGACGCACGACCTCGTTGTAGCCGGTGGTGCCGCTGCACACGTCTTCATAGGTGGGCCGCTCGGTGTGCCCGTTGGCATACGCGGACTCGACGTCGGTGACACCGCGCACCTTCACATAGACCGCCTCAGTGCACCAGAAGCAGCCGCCGCCCAGGACCAGGATCTGTGGTTCGTTCATGAAGTTGCTCCCCTTGGAAGCCTCGCACTGTAGCCCCCCGGGGCCCGACGGATCGCCCGCTACCATCGCAGACCTATGCAATTCGGGGATTTCAAGGCCTTGGTCAGCCCGCTGGTTCTGCCGCCCGCAGGTCCTTTGCTGCTGGCGCTGCTGGCGGTGCTGGTGATCGTGGGATTCACACGGGCGCCGCGTGTGCGTCGCGCTGCATGGGCCCTCCTGCTGGTGTCGCTGCTCGCGCTGTGGCTGCTGTCCTGCCACGCGGTGGCCCTGCGCCTGAACGTCTT
>CANGSD010000124.1 GCA_947455875.1 Comamonadaceae bacterium | reverse complement strand
TTGTCATCGAGGTGGCAGGCCAGCGCGTAGCTGGAGTCGGTGGGCACGGCCAGGATGCCGCCCTGCGCCAGCAGAGCGACAGCCTGCCGCAGCAGCCGCGGCTGCGGGTTGTCTGGATGCACCTCGAAAAATTGCGCCATGCGCGCAGTATCGGCCCTTGGGGCGGGCCGCAGGGTCAGTCCGGGCGCAGCGTCTGTCGGTGCTCGACCACCGTGAGCCAGGCCCCCGCCGCACCGCACAGGGCGATCAGGCCCATGCCCAGGATGGACCAGCCATCGGGCACATGGCCGAACACCACCCACCCGCACGCCATCGCAAAGCCGATCTGTGCGTACAGATAGGGCGTGAGGGTGGAGGCGGGCGCTCGGCGGTAGGCCAGGATCAGGAGGAAGTGGCCCATCGCACCCGCGACGCCCATGAGAACCAGCAGCCCCCACAAGCCCGCCGGCACCTGCGGGTCCCAGGCCAGGAGCAGCAGCGGCGTGGCCGCCAGCGCGCCCACCCAGCCGGTGTAGAAGTTCATGGTCAGCGGATCCTCGGTGCGCGCCAGCCGGATGGTGAGCACCTGAAAGCCGCAGTTGGTGACGACCTGTGCCAGGGGCAGCAGCATGGCCGGTGTGAACGATTCGCCACCGGGGCGGATGATCACCAGCGTGCCGATGAAACCGCCGCTTACCAGGGCCCAGCGCAGGGGCGAGACCTGCTCTTTCAGGAAGGTGCCTGCCACCAGGGTCAGCACCAGGGGTGTGATCAGCATGATCGCGGTGAACTCGCCCACCGACATGAACTTCAGGCTCACAAACACCAGTCCGCTGCTGGTGACCAGCATCAAGCCCCGCAGCGCGTGAAACAGGGGCTGCCGGGTGCGCATCACCGACCAGCCGCCCAGAGGCACGACCACCAGCGAGGTGGCAATGGCCTGAAAGGCGTAGCGGGCCCACAGGGCCATCAGCAAGGGGACGCCAGCGGCGTTGACGTATTTGGCGGTGGTGTCGGTCACCGCGAAAAACACAGTGGCCATCAGCACGATCGCGATGCCCGCTAGCACGCGGGTGGCGACGGCCTTGGCGTCGCTCACCGGATGCGGTCTGCCAGCAGCTCCCACACAGGCGTGAGTGCGCCGGGCAGGTAGGGCAGCTGGCCCAGGTCGGTGTGGCTCTCGTCGGGGCTGTGAAAGTCGCTGCCGCGCGAGGCGGCCAGGCCGAACTCACGCGCCGTCTCGGCGTACTTCACATACTCGGCGGCGGTGTGGCTGCCCGTGACCACTTCCACCGCCTGGCCGCCGTGGGTCTTGAACTCGGTGAAGAGAGCGTATTCCTCGTTGGCCGTGAAGGCGTAGCGCGCGGGGTGGGCGATCACGGCGACACCGCCGGCGCGGGTGATCCAGGCCACCGCGTCGCCCAGGCTGGCCCAGCGATGCGGCACGAAACCGGGCTTGCCTTCGGTGAGGAAGCGACGAAACACTTCGTGGGTGTCGCGGCACACGCCGGAGTCGACCAGAAAGCGCGCAAAGTGCGTGCGCGAGATCAGTTCGGGGTTGCCCACATGTTGCAACGCGCCTTCGTAGGCGCCGTGGATGCCGACGCGGGCCAGGCCCTCGGCCATCTCCTTGGCGCGCTCGCCGCGACCGCCGCGGGTTGCGGTCAGGCCCTGGCGCATGGAGGCGTCGTCGGGATCGAAGCCCAGGCCGACGATGTGGACGGTCTGACCCGCGAAGGTGACCGAGATCTCGGTGCCGGTGAGGTATTTCATGCCCGCCTCGCGGGCTGCTGCCATGGCGCGGTGCTGACCGCCGATCTCATCGTGGTCGGTCAGGGCCCACAGCTCGACACCGTTGGCAGCCGCCCGCGCCGCCAGGGCCTCGGGCGTGAGCGTGCCGTCGGAGACCACGGAGTGGCAGTGCAGGTCGGCGTTCAGGATGGACACCCTCGCATTCTAGGCGCGGCCCCTCCTGCACCAGGCGCTACCCATGATGCGAGCAGGCGCGCCTCAGTCCAGGGCGCCCGCTTCGTCACGGATATCTGTCGGGGTGGCCAGCGCGCACGCGATGCCCGCGTGCAGTCCGGTCACGGCCTGTGCCAGCGGCATCGAGGGCGTGCCCTGCCCGGGCATCCAGGGCAGGTGAATGAAGCCCCCACGTGCGCCGTTCGGCCCGCTGTGGGCCAGCTGGTGCATCAAGCCGTAGAACACGTGGTTGCACACAAAGGTGCCCGCCGTCTGCGAGACCTCGACCGGGATGCCGGCCTGCAGCATGGCGCGTCGCATGGCCTTGATTGGCAGGCTCGTGAAGTAGGCGGCTGGCGCCTCGGGGTCACTCACCACCGGTTCGTCGATGGGGCGTGCACCGGCGTTGTCGGCAATGCGGGCGTCTTGCACATTGATCGCTACCCGCTCCAGCGAGATCGCGGCGCGCCCACCGGCCAGTCCGCAGCACACCACCAGGCGTGGTTGATGCGCCTGCAGCAGGGCCTGTAGCACCGGCAGGGAGCGGCCGAAGTCGGTGGGCAGCTGGCCCGCCACCACCTGATGGCCGACTATGTCCCGCCCGTGCAGGGCCTGGGCGACCTCCCAGCTGGGGTTCAGACGGTCGCCGCCGAAGGGGTCAAAGCCGGTGACCAGCACCCCATCGCGGGGGCGGGTGGCGGGGGCAGCTGGGGCGGTGTGCATGGCCGGCACTGTACGTCGGGCGGCGCCCGGCCGGCCTGCGGGGGGCGGCCCGCTCCAAGGTGCGACAATAACGGGCTGTCATGACCGCCACCTCCTTTTCCAATCTCTCCCTGGCCGAGCCGCTTTCGCGCGCCGTGGCTGAAATGGGCTATGAGTCCATGACGCCGATTCAGGCCCAGGCGATCCCCGTGGTCCTGACCGGCCAGGACGTGATGGGCGCCGCCCAGACCGGCACCGGCAAGACAGCCGCCTTCTCGCTGCCCCTGCTGCAGCGACTGCTCAAACACGAAAATTCCTCCCCCTCGCCCGCCCGCCACCCGGTGCGCGCACTGGTGCTGCTGCCCACGCGCGAACTGGCCGACCAGGTGGCCCAGCAGGTCAAGCTGTACGCCAAGTACACCAACCTGCGCAGCGCCGTCGTCTTCGGCGGCATGGACATGAAGCCGCAGACGCTCGAACTCAAACGCGGCGTCGAGGTGCTGGTGGCCACCCCGGGCCGTCTGCTCGATCACATCGAGGCCAAGAACGCGGTGCTCAATCAGGTCGAATACGTCGTCCTGGACGAAGCCGACCGCATGCTGGACATCGGCTTCCTGCCCGATCTGCAACGCATCCTGTCCTACCTCCCCAAGCAGCGCACCACGCTGCTGTTCTCGGCCACCTTCTCGCCCGAGATCAAGCGCCTGGCCAATAGCTACCTCAAGGACCCGATCACCATCGAGGTGGCGCGCCCCAACGAGACGGCTTCCACCGTCGAACAGCATTTCTACAGCGTGGGCGACGACGACAAGCGTCGCGCCCTGGTCCAGCTGGTGCGTCAGCGCGCCATCAAGCAGGCCTTTGTGTTCGTCAATAGCAAGCTCGGGTGCGCGCGCCTGGCCCGCTCGCTCGAACGCGATGGCCTCAAGACCACCGCGCTGCACGGCGACAAGAGCCAGGACGAACGCCTGAAGGCCCTGGCCGCCTTCAAGGCCGGCGAGGTCGATCTGCTGGTGGCCACCGATGTGGCCGCGCGCGGTCTGGACATCAAGGACGTGCCGGCGGTCTTTAACTTCGATCTGCCGTCCAACCCCGAAGACTATGTGCACCGCACTGGCCGCACGGGCCGCGCCGGCGCCTCGGGCCTGGCGGTCACGTTCGTCTCGGGCAGCGATGGCCGACTGGTGGCCGACCTCGAAAAACTCCTGAAGAAAAAGCTGGAGATCGAGGCCATCGAGTACGAAGAAGACCGCCCGCGCAGCCGCATCAACGACGGCCGCCGCACCTGGCGCGAACGCGGCGAGACGGGTGATCCGCGCGACGCGCTCGATGCCCCGCGCGCACCGCGCGAGACCCGTGCGCCGCGCGCCCCGTCCGCGCCGCGCGATCCCTTCTTCGAGCAACCCTACGAAGCGCCCGCCACCGAAGCCGCCCCGGCCTGGGAGGCCAGCGCCAAGCCGGCCACCAGCAGCCGCATCTCGGCCAACATCAAATCCAAGCGCAAGGTCGCGGCGCTGTTCAAGACCGGCGAGTAAGCCGCCCGCGGTGCTCAGTCGCCGCCCGGCGCCTGTGCCTGCTCGCAGTCCACCTGAATCAATTCATGCCGCGCCGCATCGGCATCCAGCCGCAGCGCGCTCAGGCAACCGCCCCACACGCAGCCTGAATCCAGGGCCATCAGGTCGGGCCGTAGCAGCACGCCCAGCGTCGACCAATGGCCGCAGGCGATGGGCGTGCCGGCGGTGCGCCGACCCGGCACCTCGAACCAGGGCATCGTGCCGGCCGGCGCCTGATCGGGCGCACCCGAGGCTTTCAGGTGCAAGGTGCCGTCAGCACCGCAAAAGCGCAGGCGCGCGAGCGCGTTGACGATGAGGCGCAGACGATCATGTCCGCGCAGCGAATCGCTCCAGCGCGTGGGTTCGTTGCCGTACATGTGCGCCAGGAAATCGACCGAGTCCGGCCCGCGCAGCGCGTTTTCCACCTCCTGCGCCAGCGCCATCACCTGCGTCACATCCCACTGCGGCAGCACGCCGGCGTGCACCATCAGCACGCCCTGCGCCTGCATCGCCATCGGTCGGTGCCGCAGCCATTCGATCAAGGCCTCGCGATCCGATGCCTGCAGCACGGTCTGCACCGTGTCGCGCGGGTGCGGCGTGCGAATGCCGTGCGCCACGGCCAGCAGCGACAGGTCGTGGTTGCCCAGAAGGCAGCGCGCCGCCTCGCCATAGCCCATGAGGCGACGCAGCACGCGGTCGGAATCCGGGCCCCGGTTCACCAGGTCGCCCAGGAGGTAGAGGGTGTCGCGGCTCGGCGAAAAGTCGATCTTTTGCAGCAGCCGGCCCAAGGGCGTGTCGCAGCCCTGGACATCCCCGATCAGGTAGAGTGCCATGGTGTTCGATTCTCCCCCTGAACGATGGACGTCCTGCTGATCGCGTTGTTGACCCTTCTCAACGGCGCGTT
>CANGSD010000123.1 GCA_947455875.1 Comamonadaceae bacterium | reverse complement strand
GAACTTCACCAAGTTCCTGGTCGGCCGCGACGGCCGGGTGATCCGCCGCTACGCACCGACCGACACGCCGGCCAAGCTGGCGCGTGACATCGAAGCGGCGCTGGCCGGCTAAACGCCGCCGCCTTTTCCTTTCAAACTCCTTCTCTTCGCACACGAGTCCGGCCCTGCCTGACGCGGCTGCCTTGCTGCCCTGATTGCCATGCGCAAACCCCTGACGCTGCATCGCCTGCGCGAGATGCACGCCACCGGCGAGAAGATCGCCATGCTCACTTGCTACGACGCGAGCTTCGCGCGCGTGCTTGACGAGGCCGAGGTCGATTGCCTGTTGGTGGGCGATTCGCTGGGGATGGTGGTGCAGGGCCACGCCACCACCGTGCCCGTCACGCTGGCTGACATGGCCTATCACGTGGCCTGCGTCGCGCGGGGCAACCGCCACGCCTGGTTGATCGGCGACCTGCCCCATGGCAGCTACCACGCCAGCCCCGAGCAGGCGATGACCAGCGCGGTCACGCTGATGCAAGCCGGCGCGCACATGGTCAAGCTCGAAGGCGGCGGCTGGACCGCCGAGACCGTGCGCTTTCTCACCGAGCGCGGCATTCCTGTGTGCGCCCACCTGGGCCTGACCCCACAGTCGGTGCATGCCCTGGGCGGCTGGCGCGTGCAGGGGCGTGACGCAGCGGGCGCAGCCACGCTGCTAGACCACGCCGGTGCGCTGCAGGCAGCGGGTGCGGCGATGCTGGTGATCGAGCTGGTGCCGGCCGCCCTGGGTGCGCAGATCACGCAGGCGCTGGACATCCCCGTCATCGGCATTGGCGCGGGCCCCGATTGCAGCGGGCAGGTGCTGGTGACACACGACATGCTGGGCCTGGGCCCCGCAAAGCCCGCACGCTTTGTGCGCAATTTCATGGACAAGGCCGCCAGCGTATCGGATGCTGTGCGCGCTTATGTCCATGCAGTGAAGACCGGGGACTTCCCCGAAGTGCCGACGCACACCTACTGACCCACGATCATGAAAATCGTCCACACCCTTGGCGAGCTGCGCGATGTTTTGGCGCATGCCCAACGCCCCGCCTTCGTGCCCACCATGGGCAATCTGCACGCCGGACACCTGGCCTTGGTCAAGCTGGCGCGCCAGCACGGCGATGTCACGGTCTCGAGCATCTTTGTGAACCGGCTGCAGTTTTTGCCGAATGAAGATTTCGATCGTTACCCACGCACGCTGGCGGCCGACTGCGAGCAACTGGCCGCTGCGGGCTGCGACGTCGTGTTCGCGCCGGCCGAGTCCACGCTCTATCCCGAGCCCCAGGCTTACCGCGTGCAGCCGCCACCCGCTTTGGCTGACATCCTGGAGGGCGTGCACCGCCCGGGTTTCTTCGTCGGCGTGTGCACGGTGGTCTTGAAACTGTTTGCCTGCGTGCAACCGCGCGTGGCGGTGTTCGGCAAGAAGGACTACCAGCAGCTGCGCGTGATCCAGGCGATGGTGCGGCAGTTCAACCTGCCGATCGAGATCGTGGCGGGCGAGACGCAGCGCGCCAGCGACGGTCTGGCGCTGTCTTCACGCAATGCATTTCTGTCACCGGCGGGGCTCAAGGAAGCCGCGCAGCTCTCACACCAACTGCGTGAGATCGCCCAGGCTCTACGCACGGGCCATCGCGACTTGGCCGACCTCGAGGCGCGCGCCATCGAGGCCCTGCACCAACGCGGATGGACGCCGGACTACATCGCCGTGCGCCGCCAGGATGATCTGCGCATACCCGGCGACGGGCCCGCTGCGGCGCTGGTGGTGCTGGGCGCCGCGCGCCTGGAGAGCACACGGCTGATTGACAACATCGAGGTGCCCGGTACGGTGCACTGAGTGTTCAGGCCCGCCGGCCCGAAGATCACACCAGCGCCGCGTCCAGCACCTCCACCCAATGCCGCACCGGCGTGCCCGTGCCGCTTTGCAGGTGGGTGATGCAGCCGATGTTGGCCGAGACGATGGCGGTGGGCTGCACCTGTGCGAGGTGACCCAGCTTGCGATCGCGCAGTTGCTCCGAGATCTCGGGCTGCAACACCGAATAGGTGCCGGCCGATCCGCAGCACAGGTGCGATTCCATCGAGGCCACGCGCACCGTAAACCCCAGCGCGCCCAGGTGCTGCTCGACGCCACCGCGCAACTGCTGTCCGTGCTGCAAGGTGCAGGGCGGGTGATAGGCCAGCGTGCCTGCGGGCGGCTTGACGCGTTCGCGCAGCGCGGGCACCAGCGTGGGCAGCAGCTCGCTCAGATCTTGGGTCAGCTCGCTGATACGGCGTGCCTTGTCGGCATAGGCCGGGTCGTGCGCCAGCAAGTGACCGTATTCCTTGACGGTGACGCCGCAGCCCGAGGCGTTCATCACGATCGCTTCGACCTGGCCGCCTTCCACATACGGCCACCACGCGTCGACGTTGGCGCGCATCTGGTCGCGCCCGCCCGCCTGGTCGTTCAAATGGAACTTGACCCCGCCGCAGCAACCCGCCGCCGGCGCGATCACCGTTTGAATGCCCGCTGCGTCGAGCACGCGGGCGGTGGCGCTGTTGATGTTGGGGGCCATGGCCGGCTGCACGCAGCCCGCGAGCATCAGCACCTTGCGCGCGTGTTGACGCACCGGCCAGTCGCCCGCCGCTTGGGGCGCCGGCACTTTTTTCTTGAGGGCTGCGGGCAACACCGCGCGCACCGCTTGCCCCAGCTTCATCGCTGGCGCGAACAGCGGCGAGGGCAGGCCCTCCTTGAGCGCCCAGCGCAGCGCGCGCTGCGGGGCGGAGCGCGGCACGCGTTCCTCCACGATCTGGCGGCCGATGTCGATCAGATGGCCGTACTGCACGCCGCTGGGGCAGGTGGTCTCGCAGTTGCGGCAGGTCAGGCAGCGATCCAGATGTAGCTGCGTCTTCTCGGTGGGCGTCTCGCCTTCGAGCACCTGCTTGATCAGGTAGATGCGCCCGCGCGGGCCATCGAGCTCGTCTCCGAGCAACTGGTAGGTGGGACACGTGGCGGTACAGAAACCGCAATGCACACATTTGCGCAGGATGGCCTCGGCCTCGCGGCCTTCGGGCGTGTCCTTGAATTCGGGCGACAGCTGGGTTTGCATGCGAGGGACAGGGTCAGAAATCGGGGTACAGGCGCCCGGGGTTGAAGATGCCGGCCGGATCGAACTCGCGTTTGAGTTCGCGGTGAATGCGGTCCAGGGGCGCGGTCAAGGCGTCGAAGCGGCCGATGCTGCCTGCCGCGCTGTCAGTATCGCTGCCGGCGATGAAGCGCGTGGCGCTGCCGCCCACCGCCCGCGCGGCTTCGCGCAGGGCCGCACCGGCTGCCGCTTCAGCGCGCACCCAGCGCTGGCCGCCATGCCATTCCACATACGGGGAGTCGGGCAGATCCAGCGCCGGAGCGGTCTGCGGCACCGACAGGCGCCACAGGTCGCGGCCCGCACGTTCGTTGAACCAGGGCAGGCGCAGCTCGCGCGAATGCGTCCAGTCGGCCGCGGCCTCGGGCTGGCGCTCGCCGCCCAGGCTGCGACACGCCGCCTCCACCGCCGCCACCGCGCCACGCAGGCGCAGGTACAAGGTGGGTACACCCGCGTCCTCAACCCAGGCGCTCGCGTTCAGGGGCAGGGGCTGGCCGCCCCAGGCGTTCAAACGCTCCAGCGCCTGCGCCTGTGTCATCTCAAAACGCAAGGTGGCCTCGGCTGGTGCCACCGGCAACACCTTCAGGCTCACCTGCGCGATCAGGCCCAGCGTGCCCAGCGAGCCCGCCATCAGACGCGAGACGTCATAGCCCGCCACGTTCTTCATCACCTGGCCGCCAAACAGCAGCACCTCGCCGCGCCCGTTGACCATCGTCACACCCAGCACGTAATCGCGCACTGCGCCCACGCTGGCACGCGCCGGGCCCGACAGACCCGCGGCGACCATGCCGCCCACCGTCGCACCAGGACCCAAGTGCGGCGGCTCAAAGGGCAGGCACTGGCCCTGGGCGGCCAAGGCGGCCTCGAGTTCGGCCAGGGGTGTGCCGGCGCGTGCGGTCACCACCAGCTCGCTGGGCTCATAGCTGACGATGCCGGTCAAATCGGCGGTGGAAAGCACCTCGGCGGGCGCGCCGGGCTCACCATAAAAATCCTTGGTGCCGCCGCCCCGAATGCGCAGGGGCTGGCGCGCGGCGCCAGCGGCGCGAATGCGGTCGACGATCAGTTGCAGAGCAGAATCCATGGGCGAGATGGTACGCGGGGACGCAAGACCCTCGCTGGGCGGGTACCATGTCGCTGCAGACCGTCAACGTCTTGTGACCCGCGTGCGTGCGTGCGCCGTTAACATGCACGCCCCATGCCCTCGCAGCCCCTTGATCTTTCTCACGCATTGGCCGAGGGCGCGCGTTACGCGCTGTTGCGGCGCCTGGCGCCCTCGATGCGACACGAAGCAGTGGCCCCCCTGCAACCTATCGCCATGGCGGCGAGCCTGCTCGATCGGCGCCTGCGCGTTCCCGCGCCCGACCTCGCGCAGGTGCAGGAGACCGCCGCGCAACTGGCGGGCTATTCGCGTGCGGCCATCGCGTCCTGCCTGGGCCTGATCGAATGGCTGATGCCGGCGCAAGGCCGCACGGTGTCGCTGCAAGAGGCCGTGCGCGACACCCTCACGCTCCTGCGTGGCAGCTTCCTGTTTCAGGGCCTCACCTTGCGCAACGAACTACATAACGCGGGCGACCGCGTCAGCGCAGACCGCCTGCGCTATGTGCTGCCCGCCTGCCTGCTGTGGCTCACCGACACCACCGGAGCTCCCGCCGAAGTCACGCTTTGCGCCGACAACGCGGGCGAGCAGCTGCGGCTGGTGCTCGATCTGCAGCCCACCGCGGGCGAGCCAGGCACGCAAGACCCACCCACTTACCGACCGCTACGCGACGAAGAAATCCAGGCCCTGGCACACGCCGACGGCGTCGCGCTCGAGCGGCACGGTGACACGCTGTGGCTGACGCTGGCGCGCGCCAGCTAACCCGGCGTCACCCGCCATGAAAAAGGCCCGCCTGAGGCGGGCCTTCGGTCGACTCGGCGCGCAGCGTGCGCGCCGGGCGAACGATCAACGGTGGTAAGCCGTCTCACCGTGG
>CANGSD010000122.1 GCA_947455875.1 Comamonadaceae bacterium | reverse complement strand
AGACGGCGACCTGGGCCCGGTCTACGGCGTGCAATGGCGAAGCTGGCCCACGCCCGATGGCGGGCACATCGACCAGATCGCCGAGGTGGTCAAGACCCTCAAGACGAATCCGGATTCGCGACGCATCATCGTCAGCGCCTGGAACGTGGCCGACATCCCGAAGATGGCCCTGGCCCCCTGCCACGCCTTTTTCCAGTTTTACGTGGCGCCGTCGCAGGTGGCCGGCGAGCCGGCCAAGCTGTCGTGCCAGCTCTATCAGCGCAGCGCCGACATCTTTCTGGGTGTGCCGTTCAACATCGCCAGCTACGCGCTGCTCACACACATGATGGCGCAGCAATGCGGCCTGGGCGTAGGCGACTTCGTCTGGACCGGCGGTGATTGCCACATCTACAGCAACCACCACGAGCAGGTGGAACTGCAGCTGTCTCGCACGCCCCACCCCTATCCGGTGTTGAACATCCAGCGCAAGCCCGATTCAATCTTCGACTACGAATACGAGGATTTCGAAGTTCTGGACTACCAGTGTCACGGCGCCATCAAGGCGCCCGTGGCGGTTTGAGGCCGTGAAGCTCGGGCTGATCTACGCACGCGCGCGCAACGGCGTGATCGGCGCGGGCGGCACCCTGCCCTGGCACCTGCCGGCCGATCTGGCGCATTTCAAGTCCCTCACGCAGGGCTGCCCGGTGATCATGGGCCGCAAGACCTGGGACTCTTTGCCGCCTCGCTTTCGGCCCTTGCCGGGGCGGCGCAACATCGTGGTGACGCGCCAGGCTGACTGGCAAGGCGCTGGCGCCGAGCGCGCGCTGTCTCTGGCGCAGGCCCTGGCGCTGTGCACCGACGCACCGACAGCCTGGGTGATCGGCGGCGCTGACATTTACGCGCAGGCCCTGCCGCTGGCGCAGATGATTGAAGTCACCGAGATCGACCGCGACTATGCGGGCGATGCCTATGCCCCGCCACTGGGGCCCGGCTGGATCGCAGCGAAGCGAGAAGACCACTCAGACGACAGCGGCTTGCGTTACGCCTTCGTCACCTACCACCCCGCCTGAAAAAACGAGGAGACCCCATGTCAGGAAGCGGCTTTCACGTGCACGGCCCGCACGACCACGAACTGGAACACGCCACCCACCACGGCGGTGGCCATGACAGCGGCGATGCGAAGATGACCAACCAGATCGCGCTATTCACCGCGGTGATCGCCACGGTGGGCGCACTGTTCTCGTACATGGGCGGGGCCACGCAGGCCAACGCCAGCCTGTTCAAGAACAACGCCGCGATCAGCAAGACCGAGGCGTCCAACCAGTGGAATTACTTCCAGGCCAAGAGCACCAAGCAGTCGCTGGCCGAGATCTCGCGCGATCTGGCACCGGCCGATCGCCGTGAGGCCTATCAGGCCAAGATCGACCGCTACGAGAAAGAAAAGAACGAGATCAAGGCCGACGCCGAAAAGATCGAAGCCAAGGCCAAGGAATGGGATCGCAAGAGCGACGAACAGCTGCATCAGCACCATCGCTGGGCCCAGGCCACCACCGTGCTCCAGGTCTCCATCGCCCTAGCCGCCATCGCCCTGCTCACACGCAAGAAACAGCTGGAATGGGCGATGTTCGGCGCCGGCGCCATCGGCGTGGGTGTGGGCGTGCTGGCGGCCATGCATATCTAGCCGAGGCGCCGTGAAGCTCACTACCTGGAACGTCAACTCCCTCACCGCCCGCCTGCCGCATGTGCTCGATTGGCTGGCGGCCCATCCGGTCGACGTCTTGTGCTTGCAGGAGCTCAAACTCACCGACGACAAGTTTCCGCTGCCGGCGCTGGCCGAGGCCGGCTATCCGCATTGCGCGGTGTTCGGTCAGAAGACGTACAACGGCGTGGCCATCATCAGCCGCACGCCCTTGCGCGAGGTGGTGCGCAATATCGAGGGCTTTGAGGACGAACAATCGCGCGTGATCGCGGCGACAGTCGACCACCCCCAGCACGGCGCGCTGCGCGTGATCAACGGCTACTTCGTCAATGGACAGGAACCGGGCAGCGAAAAATTTGCCTACAAGATGCAGTGGCTGCAGGGCCTGCAGGCCTATGTGACCCGCGAACTGCAATATCTCCCCAACCTGGCCCTGCTCCGTGACTTCAATATCGCCCCCGAAGACCGCGATTCCTACGACCCCGTGGGCCTAGCCGGCACCATCCACCACACCCAGGAAGAACGCGCGCACTTTCAGGCGCTGCTGGCCCTGGGTCTGGTCGATGGCTTTCGCCTGTTCGACCATCCCGAGAAAACCTTCAGCTGGTGGGACTACCGCATGCTCGGTTTCCAGAAAAACCGCGGGCTGCGCATCGACCATGTTCTGGTGAGCCAATCCCTGCGCCCCGCCGTCACCGCCTGCGCGGTCGACCGCACGCCGCGCAAGTGGAAGCAACCGAGCGACCACGCGCCGGTCACCGTCGATCTCTGACCATCACGCCCCTCGGGGCTTATTCCAGGCCCAGTTCCTGGATCTTGCGGGTGATGGTGTTGCGTCCGATGCCCAGTTTCTGGGCGGCCTCGATGCGACGCCCCCGTGTGGTGCCCAGGGCGGTGAGGATCAGGCGCGACTCGAAACGGCGCACCAGTTCCTCCCAGACGTCGGTGCGGCCGCTGGCCAGCAGGGCCTGCGCCTCAGCCTGGAGCGCGCCCTCCCAGCCGGCGCCATCTCCAGGGCCTACGCCCTGGGCAGGCACCCAGGCCGCCCCGACGGGCACGGACAGGGCCGCCCCGTTCACGGCGGCGGGGGCCGCCGTGGCGACACCCGAAGAATCCGGCACGACAACAGGCGCGGCGTCCGGCAATGCCGGTGCCGCCAGCACCTCGGGCGGCAGGTCCTTGGGCTCGATCAATTGCGCGGGGGCCATGACCGTGAGCCAATGACAGATGTTTTCCAACTGGCGCACATTGCCCGGGAAGGCGAACACCGACAGGCGGGCCAGCGCTGCATCTGAAATGCGTTTGGGCTCGACGCCCAGTTGCTGCGCCGACTGCTGCAAGAAGTGACGCGCGAGCGTGGATACGTCTTCGCGGCGCTCGCGCAGCGCGGGCAGGCGCAGACGAATCACGTTCAGGCGGTGAAAGAGGTCTTCGCGGAAGACGCCATCTTTCACCCGCTGCTCCAGGTCCTGGTGGGTAGCGGCGATCACGCGCACATTGGCTTTGACCGCGCTGTGCCCACCGACACGATAGAAATGACCATCCGACAGCACGCGCAGCAAGCGCGTCTGCAGATCGAAAGGCATGTCGCCGATTTCGTCGAGGAACAGCGTGCCGCCCTCGGCCTGCTCGAAGCGACCGCGACGCGCGGTCTGCGCGCCGGTGAAGGCGCCGCGCTCATGGCCGAACAACTCGGACTCGAGCAGGTCCTTGGGGATGGCGGCGGTGTTGATCGCCACGAAGGGCCCATTGGCGCGCGGTGAGTGCTTGTGAAGCGCGCGCGCCACGAGTTCCTTGCCTGAGCCGGACTCGCCCGTGATCAACACGGTGACATTGCTTTGCGAGAGGCGGCCGATGGCGCGGAACACGTCCTGCATGGCCGGTGCCTGCCCCAGCATCTCGGGGCTGGCGATCATGCGCTCCTCGGCCACTTCCTCGCGCTGGCTTTCCTGCACGGCGCGGCGGATCAACTCGATCGCCTTGGGCAGATCAAAGGGCTTGGGCAGGTATTCGAAGGCGCCGCCCTGGAAGGCCGAAACGGCGCTGTCCAGATCGGAGAAGGCGGTCATGATGATCACCGGCAGACCCGGATGCCGCGCCTTGACCTGACTGAGAAGATCCAAGCCGGTGCCACCGGGCATGCGGATGTCGCTGACCAGGATCTGCGGGCCCTCGTCTTCGCCCCCGGACTCGAGGGCTTGCAGCACCTCGCGCGGATTGGTGAAGCTGCGCGTAGGCATGTCCTCCCGCAGCAGCGCCTTTTCCAGCACGAAGCGGATGGATTGGTCATCGTCAACGATCCAGATCGGCTTCATGGGTGCTGCTACCTCGGGTCGCGTGTCACGTTTCAGGGCAAAGGAACCAGGATCTTGAAATCCGTCCGTCCCGGGACACTGTCGCATTCGATCAGCCCATGATGCTGCTGGATGAACGTCTGCGCCAGGGTCAGCCCCAATCCCGAACCGCCTTCACGCCCTGATACCAGGGGATAGAAGATGCGGTCTTGCAGGTCCGGGGGCACGCCGGGTCCGTTGTCGATGACATGCAATTCCAGTGCCAGTCGATAGCGTTGCTTACCAAAAGTGACTTGGCGTGCGATGCGCGTGCTCAGGACCAACTGCGCGTCGCCCTGGGCCCTGCGCTCGGCCAGGGCCTGGCAGGCGTTGTGGGCAATGTTCAGGACGGCCTGTATCAGTTGTTCACGGTCGCCGCGGAACTCGGGCAGCGAGGTGTCGTAATCGCGCACCACCCGCAGGCCCTTGGGAAACTCGGCCAGGATCAGGGAGCGCACCCGCTCGCAGACCTCGTGGATGTTCACATCGCCCACCACGTGCGGACGCCGGTGTGGCGCCAGCAGGCGATCGACCAGGGTCTGCAGGCGGTCGGCCTCGTGGATGATGACCTGGGTGTATTCCTTCAGGTCGCGACCGTCGATCTCCATCTCGAGCAATTGCGCCGCGCCGCGGATGCCGCCCAGGGGGTTTTTGATCTCGTGGGCGAGGTTGCGAATCAGCTCCTTGTTCGCCTGGGCCTGATCCAGCAGGCGCTCCTCGCGCTCCTGGCGCGCCGCCTGCGCCACGGGCAGCATCTCGATCACGACTTCGCCCACGCGCTCGGTCTGGGCCAGCACCACATGCACCGGCATGGGGTCATTGCCCGCGCGCACCAAGACGGCGTCATAACGCAGCACGGCGAAGTCGTTGCTGCGAGCGCCCTGCAGGGCCACCTTGAGCAACTGAGGATCGGTGAAGGCGTCGGGAAAGAAACCGCCTTCGATGTGGCGACGCGAAGTGCCCAAGGCGCCTTCGAGGGCGGCATTGGCGAAGATCACCTTGCCATGCACGGACACCACCGCCACCAAAGTGGCCAGCAGGTCGAAGGACGCGAAAGCGGAAGTGCGTGAGGGCGAGTTCAAGCGCCTTATTTTGACGCAGTCAGGCGCGAGAGTTCGCGGCGCAGGCCCTCAATGTCGACTTCGTTGCGCGCGATGCTGGCCTT
>CANGSD010000121.1 GCA_947455875.1 Comamonadaceae bacterium | reverse complement strand
TCTCGATCAGGTGTGGCGAGATCGCGCCGCAGTTCACCGCCAGAAAAGGTCGAGCCTGGCGCGCGCTGAGGTCATGCACCGTCCGCGCCACTAACTCCTTGCCGGTGCCGCTCTCGCCAGTGACAAACACGGTCACCGATGTCGGCGCGACGCGCGCGATCTGCTCATAGATTTCCTGCATCGCCGCACTGCGCCCCACGAGCGCGCCAAAGCGGCCGGTGGCTTCCAGGGTTTGTCGCCAGCTTGTGGGTTCGCAGACTGGCAAGGGCGTGCGTTGGGTGCGCTGCGTCACCCGTGACAGCAGGTCCTGCAGCGAGACTTGCGTAGTCGCAGGGCGCGGCAGCATCAGCACCTCGGGCCGTGCGCCCAGGCTCGGGTCGTCCAGCAAGGCCAGGCCGTTGCCATCGGGCAGCTGCGGGTCCAGCAGCAGCAGGTCGGGTGGCTGCAGGGCCATCTGCCGGCGCGCGTCATGCAGGCAGCTTGCGGTGGCCGCGGAATAGCCCTGGTCGGCCAACAGGGCCACCACTTGGTGGGCAATGTCGGCATCGTCGTGGACGACGAGCACATGACCTCGCATAGACGCGGCCTGCGCCGGTGCGGCCTTGCCCCGGCGCGGGGGTTCGGCAAGGGGCTGTGCGCGAGGCGGGTGTGTCTGCACAGGTCGCAGCCTACTGCGCGGACGATGAAAAAAGGCACGAGGGCAAGCGCATGTAAGCGCCGTGGCCTAGTTCACGCGGCTGGGGTTTGAACAGGTGACATTCAGTGGCAGATGTGAGCGCTCGTGGCAGGGCGGTGACGGTGGCCTGCGCCTTGCGGCAAGGTGGCGCATGGCCCGTGCCGACGCCCGGCATGGGGGATGGAGGTTCACCGTGATGATGTATTCGCCCGCGCTGCAGGCCCGCACCTCGATGACGCCCGTGCTCTCGCCGCGCCTGCAACGCGCGGTGCGGCTGCTGCAGATGTCGTCGCTGGATTTCGCGCAGCTGGTGCGGCAGGCGCTGGACACCAATCCCTTCCTGGAATCCTTGGAAACCGACGCGCCGTCCGATGACTCGGTCGATGAGGCGGTCGATCCACTGGACGATGCGTTCGCACCGCCTGAGGCGCTCTGGGAGGGCGATCTGCCTGCCGCCCGACGCGCCGATGTGGGCGAGGGCACGGTCTTTGACACCCTGGCTGCGCCCACCACGCTGGCGGGCCATCTGGCCTCGCAGCTGAACGTGCTGTCGCTGTCCGATCGGGACCGTGTGCTCGCCCTGGCCCTGGCCCACAGCCTGGACGAAGACGGCTACCTGCGCACGTCGCTGGACGAGGTCGGTGCGGCCCTGGGCCTGTGGCCAGCGCCGGATCTTCAGGAGCTGTCGATCGCTTTGCGCCGGGTGCAGGCCCTGGATCCCGCTGGTGTCGGTGCGCGCGATCTGGCCGAGTGCCTCTTATTGCAGCTCGCATTGCTGCCCTTGGACGCGCCGCGGGCCGACCATGCCCTGGCGACTCGGATCGTGCGTGGCCACCTGCCGGCCCTGGCGGCTGGCGACCTGGCAACGTTGGCGCGTCAACTCGGCGCCCCCCACGAGACCGTACAGGCTGCTTGCGACACGATCCGCCACCTGGATCCGCGCCCGGGTTGGCGCCACGGGACGCAGTTCGTGGCCTACGTCACACCCGATGTGGTGGTGAGTCGCCATCAGGGGCAGTGGGTGACCCGCCTGAATCCGGCGGTGGTGCCGCGCGTGCGCCTGAATCGTCCTTACGCGCAGTGGTTTCAGCACCACCGCGCGAGCGGCCACGCGCAGCTGGGGGCAGACCTGCAAGAGGCCAAGTGGACGGTGCGCAATGTCGAACAACGCTTTGCCACCATCCTCGCGGTGGCCCGCGCCATCTTGCAGCGTCAGCACCGCTTTTTGGCACTGGGTCCGATGGCGATGCGCCCCTTGGCCCTGCGCGAGATCGCCGACGCGGTGGGCATGCACGAATCGACCGTCTCGCGCGTGACCAACAACAAGTTCATGGCCACGCCCTGTGGCGTGTTCGAGTTCAAGTACTTCTTTTCACGGCGCCTGGCGACGGCCAGCGGCGGCGAATGCTCGCCCACCGCGATCCGCACCCTGATCCGCGAGCTGATCGCCGCTGAGGGCGCGCGTGCTCCTTTGACCGACGTCGCCCTGGCACAGATGCTGGCGGGCCAGGGGCTGCGGGTCGCCCGGCGCACCGTGACCAAGTACCGCCAGCAACTGAAGATCGCGCCCGCCCAGCGCAGGCATCCGACCATTCGATAGACTCGGCAGGCCCACCCCGCCTGTCCCATGAAGTCCGATACCGCCGCGTCCGCCTACATCCCCGCCGAAACCGAATGGGTCGACGCGCAGCTGGTGTCTAGCCTGGTGCGCGTCTCGTCCAGCGCCCAGGTGGCGATCTGGGTGGTCATTCCCCTGTATGCGGGCGTGATGTGGGGCGACACCCACCCGGTGGCCCTGGCCCTGTGGACCTTGGCTGCCGTCGCCCTAGCCGTCGTGCGCGCCGGGGTGATACGCCACTTCGAGCAGCATGTGGCTTCGGTCGAGCCGGCCTCGCAGCTGGCCTTCTACAACCGCATCCGGCCGATCTGGACTGCTAGCGCGCTGGTGTGGGCCGCCTCGATCGCCTTGTTCTTCGAGCGCGCCCCGCTGTCTACACAATTCATTTGCTGGTTGATCCTGGCGTCGGTCACCATATTGGCGGTCAACGGCCTGTCACCGGTGCTAGGCGCGATGCGCACCTACCTGAACACGCTGATGGCGGTGGGCCTGGTGATCGTGGTGTGGCGTGTGCTCGCCGAGCACGAGTTGGATGGGCCGTACTACCACTACTGGCTGCTGGCCCTGCTGGCCATCTTCTGGCAGGTTCTGTATCAGGCGGGCCAGCGTCAGCACCGCACCCACCGGCGCAACTTCGAGCTGCAATACCGCAACAGCCAGTTGATTGAATCGCTGACTCGCCAGACGCGGGCGGCGCTCGACGCGGTGGAGATCAAGAACCGCTTCCTGGCCAGCGCCACCCACGACATCCGCCAGCCGGTGCTGGCCCTGGGGCTGTACGCCGACTGGCTGGCCAGTGAGCCCGAGTTGGTGGCCGAGATCGCGCCCAAGATCCTGGAGTCCACCCGCGCCGTCAATGCGCTGTTCGATTCACTGTTCGATCTGGTGCGACTGGACTCCGGCAAGATCCGCCTGAAGCTCGAAGACGTGTCCCTCGACAAACTGCTGGACGATCTCGAGCTGCAATACCGCCCACTGGCCCAGACCAAGGGCCTGCAGCTGCGGGTGCGGCGATCTGGGGGGGCGGTGCATTCCGACGGCCTGCTGCTGGCGCGCATCGTTGGCAATCTGGTGTCCAACGCCATCAAGTACACCGAGCGTGGCTCCGTGCTGCTGGCGGTGCGGCACGTGGCCCATCGCCCCTGTATCGAGATCTGGGACACCGGCTTGGGCATCGCGCCCGAGCATCAGCGCGACATCTTTCGGGAGTTCTACAAGGTGCCGGTGCACGAGGGCACGCAGGACGGCTTCGGCCTGGGCCTGTACATCGTCTCGCGCCTGGCCCATATCCTGGGCCACCCGGTCGAACTCAAGTCCGAGCCCGGGCGGGGCACGATGTTCAGGTTGGTGCTCGATCCGAGCGACCCGCAACAGGCAGCCGCCAGGGCCGCCTCGATCGATCAGCTGGCCAGCAGGCCGTGAACGCGGGCGTAGTGGATGGTCTGGGTGCGGCTCTTGACACCCAGACGACGGAACAGGCGCCACAGGTGCACCTTCACCGTGTGCTCGCTGATGCCGAGTTCTTCGGCGATCTCGCGGTTGGACAGGCCGCGATCGAGCATCACGATCAACTGCTTCTGGCGCTTGGACAGCTTGTTGTCGGTGGGCGCGAGCTCCTCGAACTGGCCGTCGGCCGAGAGCAGGGCGCGCAGGGCGTTGCCGATCTCGCCAGCGCCTGAGGATTTCTCGATGTAGATGTCAGCGCCCGCGTCGATGCAGACTTCTTCTGCGTCGGTGGAGGGCGAGGCCGAGATCACCGCCAGCGGCGTCTCGGGAAACAGGTTCTTGACTTCATGCACGCCCGAGGTGCCGGTGGTGTCGGGCAGCTTGAGGTCCAGGCAAATCAGGTCGGGGGTGCCGTGCTGGCGCACCGCGCCGTCCAGGCCACCCATGCGATCGAGTTCGACCACGTTGGCGCCGGGCCGCATCCGTCGCAGCAGCATGACCACCGCCTCCCGCATCAGCGGGTGGTCGTCGATCACGAAAAGGTTCATGGGAGCTGCGGCGGCGGTCTTGGTGGCTTGCATAGTGAACGTAATGAATAACCTGCTGTCGCCTTTATAGCAGAGCTGGATTAATCAGGTTGCCTCAGTCGCGACAGCTGGGTGCTCAGTTCGTTCTCGGACACCGTGTGGGGGCGTTGGACCTGCGGGCCCAACTCGGCCAGCGCGGACAGGCCCTGATCGCGCAGGCGGGCGACGGCCTGGCCCGCTTCCCGGGGCGAATCAAATCCCTGGCTTTGAAGCAGCAGGCCGCCGCTGGCATCGACCAATTTGAAGTAGTGGCGGCCGTCGGCCTCGCGGTATTGCTTGAACACCGGCAAGGCGACTTTGTCGGCCTTCTTGCCCGGGGCCGCCGCAGCGGCGCGGGCCAGGCTGCGCAAGCCCACCGCCTCACGCAGGCGGGCGATGAAGGGGCGCGAGCGCTCGCGCGCTTTTTCGGCGCCGCGCAGCAAGATCCGTTCGACTTCGGCCGGGTTGTTCACCATGGCCTCGTAGCGTTCGCGCATGGGCGCGATCTCGCGGTCGATGCGCTCGAACAGCAGGTTCTTGGCTTCGCCCCAGGCGATACCTTCTGCGTAATGCTTTCGTAGCTGCTCGGTCTCTTCGGGGCTGGCGAAGGCCTGGTAAATCTGAAACAGGGCCGAACCCTCGGTGTCCTTGGGTTCGCCCGGCGCGCGCGAGTCGGTGACGATGGACGCGATCTGCTTGCGCATTTGCGCCGGCGGGGTGAACAGGCCGATGGTGTTGTCGTAGCTCTTGCTCATTTTCCGGCCGTCCAGGCCGGGCAGGGTGGCCACGGCCTCATCGATCACGGCTTCGGGCAGTGTGGAGTGGGGGCCGTACAGTTGGTTGAGGGGCGAGGCGATGTCGCGCGCGGTCTCGAGGTGGTG
>CANGSD010000120.1 GCA_947455875.1 Comamonadaceae bacterium | reverse complement strand
AGACGTTGTTCTTTTTGCTTTTCTTCGAGTTTGACGAAGGGTATCAATAACTCGGGTGGCAGGTTGTCGACGCAGTAATAGCCCGCGTCTTCAAGGGCGTGCAGTGCCACCGACTTGCCCGAGCCGGACATGCCGGTGATCAGGACCAGCTCGAGGCCGGCGCTCATGGGGCCGCACCGTCGCCGAGCATTTCCTTGGCGTGGGCCAGGGTGGTGCCCGAGAGCCGCTCGCCCCCCAGCATGCGGGCGACTTCGGCCACGCGTTGCTCGCCGCTGACCGGGGCCACCTGGCTGCTGGTGCCTTGTGCGTCGGCGCGCTTGGCGACCACTAAATGGTGGTCGGCACAGGCCGCCACTTGGGGCAGGTGGGTGACGGCCAGCACCTGGCGGTCACGACCCAGTTGTTTCATGAGGCGGCCCACCGTCTCGGCGACGGCGCCGCCGACGCCGGAGTCGACCTCGTCGAAGATCAGCGTCTGGGCGTCGCCCAGTTCGCTGGTGGTGACGGCAATCGCCAGCGCGATGCGCGAAAGCTCGCCCCCCGAGGCCACCTTGCCGACGGGCCGCGGCGTGCTGCTGGCGTGGCCGGCCACGAGGAAGGCGACGTCCTCCAGGCCGTGTTGCGCGGGCTCGGCCAGGGGCTCCAGGGTCACCTCGAAGCGGCCGCCCTGCATCCCCAGGCCCTGCATGGCTTGCGTGATGGCCTGGGCCAGCTTGGGGGCGGCCTGGGTGCGGGTCTTGGACAGGGCGCGGGCTTCGGTCCGCCAGGCCTGCTGCGCCTTGCGTTCGGCGGCCTCCAGGGCGTCGAGGTCGGCGGCGCTGTCCAGGCGCGCGAGTTCTTCCTTCCAGCTGGCGAGCAAGGCGGGCAGTTCTTGCGGAGTGCGCTTGTAGCGGCGCGCCAGCGACATCCACAGCGACATGCGCTCGTCGAGTTCGGCCAGGCGGGCGGGGTCCAGATCGGTCTTGCGCAGGTAGGTGTGCAGCGTGTGCGCCGCGTCTTCGGCCTGCGCCAGGCTAGAAGCGATCACTTCGGCCAGGGCCTGGAACTCGGGCTCCAGATGTTCCTGACCTTGCAGCGCGCTGCGGGCCTGGGCCAGCGAGGAGGTGGCACCGCCATCCTCTCCCTCCAGGGCGCCGAGAGCCGCTTGCGCGGCGTCGATCAGGCTTTGGGCATGGGCCAGGCGGGTGTGGCTGGCGTTCAGGTCGTCCCATTCGTCTGCGCCGGGGGCGAGTTTGTCGACTTCGCCGATCTGCCAGGCCAGGCGCTCGCGTTCGCGTTGCAGGGTGTCCTGGGCGGCGCGGGCATCGGCCAGGGCCTTCTGGGCGGCGCGCCAGACCTGCCACAAGGAGGCCAGGCGCTGGGCGCTGGCACCGGCATAGGCATCGAGCAAACCGCGCACGGCCTCGGGCCGGGTCAGGCTTTGCCAGGCATGCTGGCCGTGAATGTCGACCAGGTGGTCGGCGGCCTCGCGCAGCTGCGTGGCGGTGGCTGGCGCGCCATTGATCCAGGCGCGGCTCTTGCCTTGTGCGTCGATGCTGCGTCGCAGGAGCAGGGTGTCGCCATTCTCGAAGCCGGCTTGGTCCAGCCAGGCGCCCAGGTGGGCTGGCGTGTCGAACTCGGCGCTGATGTCGGCGCGCGTTGCGCCCTCTCGCACGGCGCCCGCATCGGCGCGCGCGCCCAGCGCGAGCTGCAAGGCGTCGATCAAGATGGACTTGCCCGCGCCGGTCTCGCCCGTGAGCACGCTAAAGCCGGCGCAGAGGTCCAGATCGAGTTCGCGCACGATGACGAAATCGCGCAGGGCAATGCGGCGCAGGCTCATGACGCTCTCACACGCCTCCCTCGTTCCAGTGCATCTTCTGGCGCAGGGTGTCGAAGTAGCTCCAGCCCTGGGGGTGGAGAAAGCGCACCTGGTGCTCGGAGCGGCGCACGGTGATGCGGTCGCCGTGCAGCAGCGAGGCCAGGGACTGCATGTCGAAATTGGCGCTGGCGTCGCGACCCGCGACCAGCTCGATGGAGACCTCGCCGGCGTCGTTCACCACCAGCGGCCGCACCGACAGCGTGTGCGGCGCAATGGGCACCAGCACCCAGCCCGGGTTGGACGGATGCAGCAGCGGGCCGCCCGCCGAGAGCGCGTAGGCGGTGGAGCCGGTGGGTGTGGCCACGATCAGGCCGTCGGCGCGCTGGTTGGCCACCAGGTGACCATCGACCTCGACGCGCAGTTCGACCATGCCGGAGGTGGCGCCGCGATTGACCACCACATCGTTCATGGCCAGGGCATCAAAGACGCAGCGGCCATCGCGCATCACGCGCGCATGCATCAGGCTGCGGCGGTCTTCGTCGTAGGCGCCTTGCAGCATGGGGGCGAGCACCGCGCGATAGCCTTCCAGGGCGATGTCGGTGATGAAACCCAAGCGCCCTTGGTTGATGCCCACGAGAGGGATGTTGTAGGGGGCGAGCTGGCGGCCGATGCCGAGCATGGTGCCGTCGCCGCCGACCACCAGGCCCAGGTCGCACTGGGCGCCAATGCCGGCTGCATCGAGCGTGGCGTGGCCTTGCAGGTCGGCGTGCGAGGCGGTTTCGCGTTCAATGGAGACCTCGCAGCCTTGCGCCGAGAGGAACTGGGCAATATCCTCCAGGGCTGCACGGGTGCTGCCGCTGGCCGCGCCGGAGGCCGGATACTTTCCGATCAGCGCGACGTGGCGGAATTGCGAAGTCATTTGTAAATTACATCATTAAAATCCGGCTAAAGCCGTCTGCCATGCTCGATGACCGTGCCAAGTTGTTGTTGAAAGCCCTGGTCGAGCGATATATCGCCGACGGCCAGCCGGTGGGCTCGCGCACCCTGTCGCGGGCGTCGGGCCTGGAGCTGTCGCCCGCCACCATCCGCAATGTCATGTCCGACCTGGAGGAATTGGGGCTGATTGCCAGCCCCCACACCTCCGCCGGCCGCGTGCCCACCGCCCGGGGCTACCGCTTGTTCGTGGACACCATGCTCACCGCGCAACGCGAGCAGCTGCCCCCGGCCAGCCTGGCGCCCGACCAGCCGCAGCGCGTGATCGCCAATGCGGCCAACCTGCTGTCCAACCTGTCGCATTTCGTGGGCGTGGTGATGGCGCCGCGGCGGTCTTCGGTGTTTCGGCACATCGAATTTCTGCGCCTGTCTGAAAAGCGCTATTTGGTGATCATCGTGTCGCCCGAGGGCGATGTGCAAAACCGGGTGGTCTTTACCGAATCCGACTACACGCAGACGCAGTTGGTCGAGGCGGCCAATTTCCTCAACGCCCACTACGCGGGCCTGGCCATCGAGCAGGTGCGCGAGCGCATCAAGGGCGAGGTCGAACAGCTGCGCAACGAGATCGCGCAGTTGATGCAGGCGGCGGTGCAGGTCACCTCCGAGGCCCTGAGCGAATCGCAAGACGAAGTGGTGATTTCTGGCGAGCGCAATCTGCTGGCCGTGAGCGATTTCTCCAGCGACATGACGCATCTGCGCCGCGCCTTTGACCTGTTCGAGCAGAAGACGCAGCTGATGCGCCTGCTCGACATTTCCAGCCAGGCCGAGGGCGTGCGGATCTACATCGGGGGCGAGAGCCAGGTGGTGCCCTTCGAGGAACTCTCCGTGGTGAGCGCGCCCTACGAAGTAGACGGCCAGGTGGTGGGCACCCTGGGCGTGATCGGGCCGACCCGCATGCCGTATGACCGCATGATCCAGATCGTGGACATCACCTCCAAGCTGGTGAGCAACGCGCTGAGCCACCACAAGTAAGCCCCAATGCGCTAATTCGCCCGGCGTGAGCGGTCTTTAATGAGGTCTAAATAATTATTACTTCAAGGTCATCGCGCAACACAGGACATAACCCACCTTATGCATGGCCTTCAGGCAGGGCTGTGAGGCGCCGGCCGCAACTAGTTTTTTGCGCAGGCGTGCGATCCGCATTTCAATCATGCTGGAGGACGGTGTCTGCTCATGGTCTGGGCTCACCAACTCGGCGATCTGCCAGCGCTCCAGGCTCCTTCCGGGCGCACGCGCCAGCGCACTAAGCACCTTTGCTTCATCAGGGGTCACTTCAAGGTCACCGGCCGGTCCGACCAGCCGCAGACGGGAAAGCTGGAGCACCAAGTTGCGCTCCTCGGCTGTGTCCCTCATGCGGGTGCGCTTACCCAACGCGGCCACACTGGCAATCAACTCTCTGGGGTGAACCGGCTTGGTTAGGTAAAGGTCGGCTCCGCTCTCGTACCCAGCCACCTTGTCGCCGATCTGGGTCCGTGCGGTGGTGATCACGATGCCTGCCTGCGGATGAGTGACTCGAAGTCTTCGGGTCAGGCTCAAACCATCTTCATCGGGCAGGTTGATGTCGATGATGTAGACGTCTGGAATGAAGCCACCGGTCGTGTCAGCCAGTTCTTCGGCCATGGGCACGCCCATGACATCGTGCCCTTCCTGGCTGAGAAAAGCCATCGTGGCCTCTCTCAGTTGGTCGTTGTCTTCGATCAGCAAGATCTTGAGCAGAGACTCTTTCATGCGGTCCGCGAACGAAGGAAGGAATTGAAAGCAGGAATGTTGTGCTCGCGGCCCACCCTAAACCCAACCAATTCCAACGTGGTCATGGGTATTCAGGGACCCATAGCTCGAACACGGCACAGCCTGCTTCTTCTCGGTAGGCCACGCTTCCCCGCATCAGCTCCAGCAGCCCCTTGACCAGAAACAGGCCCAGCCCGGAGCCAGACACCCGGCGCGCTTGCGCGCCTCGGTAGTACTTTGCGAACAGTTTGTCTGCTTCTGGCAAACCCGCGTTGCCAGGCGTGTTGATGATCTGCCAGTACCAGCCCGGCTGGTCTGCACGGCAGTCCGAGCCCATCTTGACCTGGATGCGGCTGCCCGCCGCACTGTATTTGCAGGCGTTGTCCATCAGGTTTCCCAACGCGATGGAAAGCATTTGCGCATCCGTGTGGAGGGGCGTGTCTGAAGGGCGCGGTATGAAGTCGACGCGCTCGGGGGAACGGCAGACCTCGATGCACGTACGGGTGATCGTCTCTGGGTCCAAAGCCTGCACGAGGGGCTGCAGCCCACGGTCAGCCAGTTGCCCGGTGTGAACGCAGCGTTCAATGACTTGGTTCATATCGAAAATCGCTCGCTCCATCATTTCAGGCTTGAGCGGTCCAGCTTCCATCCACATTCGCATGGTGGCCAGTGGCGTTTTCATTTCGTGGGCCAGCATGGCGAAGAGTTGGCTTT
>CANGSD010000119.1 GCA_947455875.1 Comamonadaceae bacterium | reverse complement strand
GATCAACGTGAACGACTCGGTCACCAAGAGCAAATTCTACAACCTCGATGGCTGCCGCGAGGCGCTCGTCGATGGCATCAAGCGCGCCACCGACGTCATGATCGCCGGCAAGGTCGCCGTGGTCGCTGGCTACGGTGACGTGGGCAAGGGCAGCGCCCAGGCCCTGCGTGCCCTGTCGGCGCAGGTGTGGGTCACCGAGATCGACCCGATCAACGCCCTGCAGGCCGCGATGGAAGGTTTCCGCGTCGTCACCATGGACTACGCCGCCGACAAGGCCGACATCTTCGTGACCGCCACCGGCAACAAGTCGGTCATCACCTATGACCACATGGCCAAGATGAAGGACCAGTCCATCGTCTGCAACATCGGCCACTTCGATAACGAGATCGACGTCGCCGAAATCGAAGCCAAGTGCCAGTGGGAAGAGATCAAGCCCCAGGTCGATCACGTGATCTTCAAGGACGGCAAGCGCATCATCTTGCTGGCCAAGGGCCGCCTGGTGAACCTGGGTTGCGGCACGGGCCACCCCAGCTTCGTGATGTCGTCCAGCTTCGCCAACCAGACCATCGCGCAGATCGAGTTGTTCTGCCACAAGGACGGCTACGACGTGGGCAAGGTCTACACCCTGCCCAAGCACCTGGACGAAAAGGTCGCTCGCCTGCACCTGACCAAGATCGGCGCGCAGCTCACCGAGCTGTCCGACGAACAGGCGGGCTACATCGGCGTGCCCAAGCAGGGTCCGTACAAGCCGGACACCTACCGCTACTGATCGCAGCGCGATGCGGGCAGACCAGCTGCTCGTCGAGCGAGGCCTCGCGGCTTCACGATCGCAGGCGCAGCGGCTGATTGCAGCCGGCATGCGCTGGCTCGGCCCCACGGGCTGGCAGGCCGTCACCAAAAACGGTGACGATCTGCCCGCACAGGCCGAGATCGAGCTGGTCGACACCGCCGAGACCCGTTATGTGTCGCGCGGTGGCCTCAAGCTCGAAGGCGCGCTGGCGGCCAGTGGCATCGCCCCGTCGGGTCGTGTTTGTCTTGATGCGGGCCAGTCCACCGGGGGCTTCACCGATTGCCTGCTGCGTCTGGGCGCCGCGCACGTGGTGGGCGTCGATGTGGGCCATGGCCAGTTGCATCCGAGCCTGCGCAGCGATCCGCGCGTGACGTGTCTGGAGCGTGTCAATGTGCGCAGCCTCGCGGCCAGCGATTTGCCCGTCTCGCCGTTTGATCTGATCGTGGCCGACCTGTCCTTCATCTCGCTCACGCTGGTGATGCCGGCACTGACCGCGCTGCTCGCACCGCAAGGCGACTTGCTGTTGTTGGTCAAGCCGCAGTTCGAGTTGCAGCCAGGGCAGGTAGGTAAGGGCGGCATCGTGCGCGATGCGGCCTTGCATGCGCAGGTTCAGACCCGATTGCGCGAAGCCTGTGCCGCACTGACACTGCAGGTGGCGGGCTGGCACGACAGCCCGATCGTCGGTGGCGACGGCAACCGCGAGTTTTTTGTACACGCACGCCACGGCGCGTAGCGAGCGACGACAACGATTAGGAAACGCAAAGCCCATGCTTCCCATCAGCCTCGAATTCTTCCCTCCCAAGACGCCTGAAGGCGCGGACAAGCTGCGCGCGGTGCGCCAGCAGCTGTATGCCTTGAAGCCCGAGTTCTGCTCGGTCACCTTTGGCGCGGGCGGCTCCACCCAGGACGGCACCTTGCAGACCGTCACGGCGATCATGGCCGAGGGCGTGCCCGCTGCGCCGCATCTCTCGTGCATCGGCCAGACCCGCGAGAGCCTGCGTGAACGTCTGAACGCTTATCGCGCCGCCGGCGTCACGCGCATCGTGGCCCTGCGCGGTGACCTGCCCAGTGGCTATGGCGCCGCCGGCGAGTTTCGTTATGCCAGCGACCTGGTGGCCTTCATCCGCGAAGAGACGGGCGATCACTTCCACCTCGAAGTGGCGGCCTATCCCGAGACGCACCCGCAGGCGCGCTCCCCGCAGTCCGACCTCGAGGCCTTTGCCGCCAAGGTCAAGGCGGGGGCCAACGCTGGCATCACCCAGTACTTCTTCAACAGCGACGCCTATTTCCGCTACGTGGACGACCTGTACAAGCTGGGGGTGGACGTGCCCATCGTGCCGGGCATCATGCCGATCGCGAGCTCCACACAGTTGATGCGGTTCTCGGATGCCTGCGGCGCCGAGATCCCGCGCTGGATCCGCCTGCGCCTGCAAAGCTTTGGCGACGACACCGCCTCGATCAAGGCCTTTGGCGTGGACGTGGTGGCCGACCTGTGCGAGCAGCTGTCCAACGGCGGCGCGCCGGGGCTGCACTTCTACACGATGAACCAGGCCCAGGCCACGATGGCGGTGCTGGAGCAGCTGGCTTCGCGCTAAGCCCTGATCGGCCTGTCGACCTAGCCCGCCGACTCCAGCGTCTGCCCCTTGCCCCGCCCGCGCCCCAGCACCTGCAGCAACTGCGGCAGGGCGGCGGCCAGGACGGGCTTGAGGGTGTGCGGCGGATTGATCACGAACATCCCGCTGGCGGTCAGGCCCGGACGGTGCGGCGCATCGCCCGGCATCTGGGCCTGCGGCGCCTCGTCGCGCTGACCCACCGACAAGGTCGCATGCAGCCAGGGCTTGCCCGCCTGGTTGGCCAGGGTCTTGAGCCGGCGCGGCAGGTCATGCGCTTCCGGCCGGGGAATGATCGGGTCCCAGACCAGGTAGGTGCCAGTCGCAAAGCGCTTCAAGCTGTCTTGTATGCACGCGCTCACTTTCGTGTAATCGCTTTTAATCTCATAGCTCGGGTCGATCAGCACCAGGGCACGGCGTTGCGGCGGGGGCAGCAGGGCCTTGAGCGACTCGAAGCCGTCCTGCCGCGCCACGCTCACCTGCCGACCCGCCTCCAGCTGGGCCATGTGACCGACCAGGGCCTTGATGTCGGTGGGGTGCATCTCAAAGAGCTTGAGCTTGTCCCGGGCCTCGGCCCGTAGCAGCTTCTGGATGACGAAGGGCGATCCCGGGTACAGGCGCGGGCGGCCCGCCCGGTTGAAGCTGGCCACCACCTCCAGGTAGTCGGCCAGGGCGGGGGCGGGGTCGGTCAGGCCTGCGGCGGTGAGCTTGACGATGCCGTCCTGGGCCTCGCCCGAGGTCTCGGCCTGGTCGCCGTCGAGCCGGTACACCCCGGCGCCGGCGTGGGTGTCCACCGCCATCAGGGGGGTGGGTTTCTGGGTCAGGTGCCGCAGGGTGGCAATCAGCACCAGGTGTTTGAGCACGTCGGCGTGGTTGCCGGCGTGGAAGGCGTGCCGATAACTGAACATGGGGCGATGGTAGCCGCCCCCGGAACCTGGTCTGGGCCCCAGAGCCAAAACTTCGTATAATCGAGGGCTCTGCAGCGCCTTGTGGTCCCGCGGCAGATAAGGCAGTTCCCGGAACATGTTGATGGGTTCGGCCTGAAACCCCACCTAAGAGGTCTCCAAAAGAGAGACACCGACCGTGGAAAAGGACCCGCCAAACCACCTCTTTCAAAGAGAAAACTCATGACCAAAACGTTCAGCGCAAAACCCGCTGACGTGACGCACGAGTGGTTTGTGATTGACGCCACCGATAAGGTGCTCGGACGGATTGCCAGCGAAGCAGCCCTCCGTTTGCGCGGCAAACACAAGGCCATTTACACGCCTCACGTCGATACCGGCGACTTCATTGTCGTCATCAACGCTTCCAAGCTCCGTGTCACTGGCACGAAAGAGCTGAACAAGAAGTACTTCCGCCACTCCGGTTTCCCCGGCGGTATCTACGAGACCAACTTCCGCGACATGCAGGCCAAGCACCCTGGCCGCGCGCTCGAGAAGGCCGTTAAGGGCATGCTGCCCAAGGGTCCTCTGGGCTACGCCATGATCAAGAAGCTCAAGGTGTATGGCGGTGCCGAGCACCCCCACACCGCGCAGCAGCCCAAGCCGCTCGAGATCTAAGGAGCCGACATGATTGGTGAATGGAACAATGGCACCGGCCGTCGCAAATCGAGCGTCGCCCGCGTGTTTCTGAAAAAAGGCAGCGGCAAGATCACGGTCAACGGCAAGGACATCGAATCGTTCTTCGGCCGTCAGACCTCGATCATGATCGCCAAGCAGCCCCTGGTGCTGACCAACCACGTCGAGACGTTTGACATCCAGATCAACGTCCACGGCGGCGGCGAATCCGGCCAGGCCGGTGCAGCCCGTCACGGCATCACCCGTGCCCTGATCGACTACGACGCAGCCCTCAAGCCCGCCCTGTCGGCTGCCGGCTTCGTCACCCGCGACGCCCGCGAAGTCGAACGTAAGAAGGTCGGCCTGCACTCCGCTCGCCGCCGCAAGCAGTTCAGCAAGCGCTAACCCGCCGCTGTTCCGCCCCAAAGCCGCGCCGGTTCTGCCCGCGCGGCTTTGTTGTTTTTAGGGGGCATCCGGGGCCAATGCCCCCACTTCCCTATCCTGGCAAACCCACCCCCGGTGGGCCCCAGGCCCGAATGCTCTAAGATGGTGGAGTATTTCAGAAGGATATTCCCATGAGCGCAGTCGCCAACGACATCCAGACCGACATGCCCGGCCCCCTGCTGTTCACCGACAGCGCAGCGGCCAAGGTGGCGGACCTGATCGCCGAAGAAGGCAATCCCGACCTCAAATTGCGGGTCTTCGTCCAAGGCGGTGGCTGCTCCGGCTTCCAGTACGGCTTCACCTTCGACGAGATCACCAACGAAGACGACACCGTCATGACCAAAAACGGCGTGTCGCTCCTGATCGACGCCATGAGCTACCAGTACCTGACGGGCGCCGAGATCGACTACAAGGAAGACCTGCAGGGCGCCCAGTTCGTGATCAAGAACCCCAACGCCACCACCACCTGCGGCTGCGGCTCGAGCTTCTCGGTCTAAGCCGGGTAGATCCCACCCAACACACGGGCGCCTCGGGCGCCCGTGGTGCTTGTGAGGTTCAGTTTTTCGCGCAAGATGGCCTGGCGCGCCAGCCAGGCAAAGGCGGCGGCTTCCACCTGCAGGGGCGGCAGGCCCGCCGCGTCGCTGGACATCACCTGCACGCCCGGCAGCAAGGCCGCCAGGCGGCGCATCAGGTGCGTGTTGAAGGCGCCCCCACCACACACGATCAGGCGCGTTACCCCCGATGCGTGTCGGCGCATATCGTCGGCGCAGCTGCGCGCGGTGAGTTCGGCCAGCGTCGCTTGCACATCGACCGGGTCCAGCGTTGCGTTCAGGTGCGATTCCAGCCACGCCAGATGGAACAG
>CANGSD010000118.1 GCA_947455875.1 Comamonadaceae bacterium | reverse complement strand
TGCGTGGGCGCCACCACCCTGGACGAATACCGCAAGTACATCGAGAAAGACGCCGCCCTGGAGCGGCGCTTTCAAAAGATCCTGGTGGGCGAGCCCACCGTCGAGGCCACCATCGCCATCCTGCGCGGGCTGCAGGAAAAATACGAGGTGCACCACGGCGTGGAGATCACCGATCCGGCCATCGTCGCCGCGGCCGAACTCTCGCACCGCTACATCACCGACCGCTTCTTGCCCGATAAGGCCATCGACCTGATCGACGAGGCGGCCTCCAAGATCAAGATCGAGATCGACTCCAAGCCCGAGGTGATGGACAAGCTCGATCGTCGCCTGATCCAGCTGAAGATCGAGCGCGAGGCGGTGCGCAAGGAGACCGACGAGGCCTCGCAAAAGCGCTTCGCGCTGATCGAAGAAGAAATCGTCAAGCTGCAAAAAGAGATCGCCGACCTCGAAGACATTTGGAAGGCCGAGAAGGCCCAGGCCCAGGGCGGTGCGCAGATCAAAGAGGAAATCGACCGCCTGCGTCACCAGATCGACGAGCTCACGCGCAAGGGCGATTTCAACAAGGTCGCCGAGCTGCAATACGGCAAGCTGCCCGAGCTGGAAAAACGCCTGAAGGTGGCCCAGGCCCAAGAGACCGACAAGGCCAAGGCCGGTCGCCCGCAGCTGCTACGCACCCAGGTGGGCGCCGAGGAGATCGCCGAGGTGGTGGCCCGCGCCACCGGCATTCCGGTGTCCAAGCTGATGCAGGGCGAGCGCGAGAAGCTGCTGAAAATGGAAGAACGCTTGCACCAGCGCGTGGTGGGCCAGGACGAAGCGATCAGCGCGGTGGCCAATGCGATTCGTCGCAGCCGCTCGGGCCTGTCCGATCCGAACCGGCCCACGGGCTCCTTCTTGTTCCTGGGCCCCACGGGCGTGGGCAAGACCGAGTTGTGCAAGGCCCTGGCCACCTTCCTGTTTGACAGCGAGGATCACCTGATTCGCATCGACATGAGCGAGTTCATGGAGAAGCACTCGGTGGCCCGCCTGATCGGCGCGCCCCCCGGCTATGTGGGCTACGAAGAGGGCGGCTACCTGACCGAGGCGGTACGGCGCAAGCCCTATAGCGTGATCTTGCTCGACGAGGTCGAGAAGGCCCATCCCGACGTGTTCAATGTGTTGTTGCAGGTGCTCGACGACGGCCGTCTCACCGACGGCCAGGGCCGCACCGTCGATTTCAAGAACGCGGTGATCGTGATGACCAGCAACATCGGCTCGCACATGATCCAGTCCATGGTGGGCTGGCCCTATGAGGATGTGAAGGAAGCGGTGTGGGACGAACTCAAGAACCACTTCCGACCGGAGTTCTTGAACCGGATCGACGAGACGGTGGTGTTCCATGGTCTGGACGCCACGCACATCGCGCGCATCGCCCGCATTCAGCTGAAGGTGCTGGAGCAGCGCCTGGCCAAGATGGACTTGGTGCTGCAAGTGCCTGAGGCGGCGCTGGAGGAATTGGCCAAGGTCGGCTTTGACCCGGTGTTTGGCGCGCGGCCCTTGAAGCGCGCGATTCAGCAGCGAATCGAGAACCCGCTGTCCAAGCTGATTCTGGAGGGGCGCTTCCCGCCCAAGAGCGTGATCCCGGTGGAGGTCGATCCGGTGCGCGAGCCCGGACTCTTCAAGTTCGGCAACGCCACACCGGTCTGAGACCGCGCGCGGGGCTCAGCGCGCGGGGCCCATGTGCTGCGCGTACAGCTTTTGCATGCCGCCTAGCCAGCGGTCGTAGTCTTGCACCTTGGCCTGCATGTACTGGGCGACCGAGGGGTGGGGCAGGGCCAGGAAGCGTTCCTCGCGCATCGTCTGCATCACTTCTTCGGCGACCTGGGCGGGTGTGAGCATGCCGTCGTGACCGGCCGATCCGGCGCCGCCGCGCGTCATCGCGGTGTCCACGCCTTGGGGGCACAGGCAGGCCACCCGCACCCCGCGCCGCCCATAGCCAATCCGCAGCCACTCCGCAAAGCCCACCGCCGCATGCTTGGTCACAGCGTAGGGCGCGCTCTCGACGATATTGAGCAGGCCCGCGGCCGAGGCCGTGACCAGAAAGAAGCCTTCACCGCGCGCCACCATGCCGGGCACGACGGCGCGCGCCGCCCAGACATGGGCCATCAGGTGGATCTGCCACATCGAATCCCACAGCGGGTCTTCCAGCTCGAAGCCGCCCGCGCGACCCAGGATGCCCGCGTTGGAGCAGAAGATGTCCACTTGGCCGAAGCGTTCGCAGCTGGCGGCTACCAGGGCCTGGATGTCCGCCTCGCGGCTTACATCACAGCGCAGGGCCAGGGCCTGCGCGCCGATGTCGGTGGCGACGGCCTGGGCGCGAGCCAGGTCCAGATCGGCCACCACCACACCCCGCGCACCGTCGGCGGCCAGACGCCGTGCCAAGCCCTCACCGATCCCGCTCGCACCGCCAGTAACGACGGCGACCTTTCCAAGCGCTTGCATGCCTGTCTCCTTGTTTTTGAAGCTACAAGTATGGCGCGACCGGCTCAGAGCGCGTTGATCGGGATCTTCAGATAGCTCACGCCATTGGCCTCCGCCGGCGGCATGTGGCCGGCGCGGATGTTCACCTGGATGGCGGGCAGGATCAGGGTGGGCATTTGCAGGCCTGCATCGCGCTTGGTGCGCATGGCGACAAAGGCGTCCTCGGTGATGCCTTCGTGAATGTGGATGTTGTGGGCGCGCTGCTCGGCGACGCTGGTTTCGCAGCGCGGGGCGCGGTCGGTGGGCGGGTAGTCATGGCACACGAACAGGCGAGTTTCGCCAGGCAGTGCCAGCAGCTTGCGCACCGACTGGTACAGGGTCTGCGCGCTGCCGCCGGGGAAGTCGCAGCGGGCCGTGCCCACATCCGGCGGGAACAGCGTGTCCCCCACAAACACCGCATCGCCCACCTGATAGGCGACGCAGGCCGGGGTATGGCCCGGAACACTCAGCACGCGGGCCTGCAGGTCGCCGATGGCGAAGGCTTCGTCGTCGGCGAAGAGATGGTCGAACTGCGAGCCGTCGGTGGCGAACTCGGGCTCGAGGTGAAAGATTTTCTTGAACACGCCTTGCACGCCGGGGATGCGGCCACCGATGCCGATGCGCCCGCCCAGTTGATCGCGCAGCCAGATCGCGGCGCTGAGGTGGTCGGCGTGGGCATGGGTCTCCAGGATCCACTGCACGCTCAGGCTCTGGGCTCGTACGTAATCGACCACCTGCTGCGCCGAGTCGGTGCGGGTGCGGCCCGATTTGGGGTCGTAGTCCAGCACGGGGTCGACGATCGCGCAGGCCGTGCCCGAGCCGGCGTGAACCACATAGGTCCAGGTCCAGGTGGCGGGATCGAAAAAGGGCTGGACGGTCGCTTGCATGCGCAATTCCTTGTCAAACAATCTATGATTTGATAATATATACGAAATTTAATTGTTTGCAAGTCCTGCCATGCCCACTCTTGCTGCTGACCCCGTCCACGCCGCGCCGCCCCTGGAGGCTTTGCGCCAGGCCGCCGAACACGCCTGCGCGCTGATGAAGGTGCTGGGCAACCCCGACCGCCTGATGCTCCTGTGCGAACTCGCCCAAGGCGAGCGCAGCGTCTCGCAACTGCAAGAGGCGCTGGGCATCGTGCAACCCACCTTGTCGCAGCAGCTGGCGGTCTTGCGCGAAGAGGGCCTGGTCGAGACCCGCCGCGAGGGCAAGGCCATTCACTACCGACTGGTCAGCGCGCAGGCGCTGGCCGTGATGACAGTGCTTTATGAACAGTTTTGCGCCCCCGCACGGCGCGCCCCCACCCGAACCCTCACTTCAAGGAGCCGCACATGACGATCGATTGGACCCACTTCACCCCTTGGGCCTCGCTGGCCGGGGGCATTCTCCTGGGCTTGGCCTCGGCCCTGTTCATTCTCGTGAACGGCCGCGTGCTGGGTATCAGCGGCATCCTGGGCGGCCTGCTGCGTCCGCGCGCCGGTGATGCCGGATGGCGCATCGCCTTCATCGCGGGCATGCTGGCGGCGCCGGCCGTGTGGGCCCTGTTCACGGCGCCGGTGGTGCCCCGCATCGAAGCCGGGCCCGCCGTGCTGGTGGTCGCCGGCCTGCTCGTGGGCTGGGGCACCCGCTACGGCTCGGGCTGCACCAGCGGCCACGGCGTGTGCGGCCTGTCGCGGATGTCGCCGCGCTCGCTGGTGGCCACGCTGGCCTTCATGGGCACCGGCTTTGCCACGGTCTTCGTCATGCGCCACCTGCTGGCCTGAGCCCCTCATTCAAGGGAGATTTCCATGATGCATCGACTCACTGAATTCGCGATCGGCCTGCTGTTTGGCCTGGGCCTGATCCTGGCGGGCATGACCGACCCCGGCAAAGTCATCGGCTTTCTGGACCTGGCCGGCACCTGGGACCCCTCGCTGGCCCTGGTCATGGGCGGCGCCATCGCCGTGGGCGTGGGCGCTTTTGCCGTGGCTCGCCAGCGCACCGTTGCATTTCTGGGCGGTGCCATGCACCTGCCCACGGCCAACGCCATCGACCGGCGCCTGGTGATCGGCAGCCTGGTCTTCGGCGCTGGCTGGGGTCTGGCGGGTTTTTGCCCCGGTCCGGCCATCGTCTCGGCGGGCGCGGGCCAGTGGCAGGCCTGGGTGTTTACCGTAGCCATGCTGGCAGGCATGTGGGTGCACGAGCTGAGCGCTCAGGGCCCGGCACCGGAGCCGGCGACACCGCAGTGAGCCTGCTGACAACCCTGCTACCGCCCTTGCTCGGGGTAGGGGTGGGGGCCGTGCTGGCCCTCACCGGCGCGGGCGGCGCCATCATCGCCGTGCCCTTGCTGGTGTTCGGCTTGCACCTGGAGCTGGTCCAGGCCGCACCCGTGGGCCTGCTGGCCGTGGCCCTTTCCGCCGGTGTGGGCGCGGTGCTGGGCTGGCGGCAGGGGCTGCTTCGCTACAAGGCGGCGGCTTTCATGGCGGGCGCAGGCCTGCTGCTCACGCCGGTGGGCTTGTGGCTGGCCCAGCGCATCCCCAACGCGCCTCTGACCGCGCTGTTCGCGCTCGTGCTGGCCGGGGTGGCGGTGCGCATGCTGCGTCAGGCGAAGCACGCGCTGCGTGAGGGCGAAGAGGACGTACGCAGCGGCGCGCCCTGCCTGCTGGACGAAGGCACAGGCCGCCTGAGTTGGACGCCGCGCTGTGCGGGGCGACTGGCACTGGCGTGTGCGGCGGCGGGCTTCCTCTCGGGCCTGCTGGGTGTGGGTGGTGGCTTCGTGCTGGTGCCG
>CANGSD010000117.1 GCA_947455875.1 Comamonadaceae bacterium | reverse complement strand
GTCGCGCCCTCCACGCGGTTATGCGCCCAGGCCAGCGGCGCTTCGTGGTCGTGGCTGATCTGCTTGTAGAACTCCTGGTATTGCTCGGTCGTGATGTCTTTCTTGGCGCGGCTCCACAGCGCGCTGGCCTGGTTGACGGTTTCCCATTCGTCGGTCAACACCATCTCGCCGGGCTGGTTGTCGGCGCCCTCTTTCCATTCCTCCTTGCGCATGCAAATGGGCAGCGCGATGTGATCGGAGTATTTGGCAATGATGGACTTGAGCTTCCAGGTGGACAGGTAGTCCTCGGCGTCGTCACGCAGATGCAGGATGACGCTGGTGCCCCGCTCGGCGCGGGTGATGGCCTCCACCTCGAAATCGCCGCTGCCGCCGCTGGCCCAGCGCACGCCCTGCTCGGGCGGCAGGCCCGCGCGGCGTGATTCGACCGTGATGCGATCGGCCACGATGAAGCCCGAATAAAAGCCCACGCCGAACTGCCCGATCAACTGACCCTGCTCGGTGGCCGTGGCCTTGTGCTCGCCCGAGAGGCGGCTCATGAAATCGCGCGTACCGCTCTTGGCGATGGTGCCCAGATGGTCCACCGCCTCTTGCTGCGACAAACCGATGCCGTTGTCGGTGATGGTGAGGGTGCGCGCTGCCTTGTCGAAGGCCACCTTCACTTGCAGCGTGGGCTGGTCTTCGTAGAGGGCGCTGTTGTCCAGGGCCTCGAAGCGCAGCTTGTCGCAGGCGTCCGAGGCGTTGGACACCAGCTCGCGCAGGAAGATTTCCTTGTTGGAGTAGAGAGAGTGGGTGACCAGGTGCAGCAGCTGGGCCACTTCGGCCTGGAAGGAAAGCGTTTGTTTGGAAGACATGGCGAGGAAAAAAAGGAAGCCTTGGAAGTGCGCTCAAGCTGAGGGCGTTGCCACTACTTTCAAGCGCAGCGGCCCTCAGGAACTCGTCAGCCAGCCAGCCGCTCGCCTTCGATACTTCTTTGGATGTACAGCAAGTGGGCCATGCCCACGCGCCGGTGCCCCCCTCGATCCCCCCCGTCTCACACCCTGAGGAGCTTCAACCATGACTCTCACCCGCATGCTGCCCGTCCTCGTTGCTTGCCTGTGCGCCGCCGCCCAGGCCCAGACCGCCCTCGACACCAAAACCGCCCTCGTCACCGCCCAGGTTCTAGACACCTGCAAGTTCACCAACCCCACCACCAGCCTTCAACTGAGCGTGGGCAGCCTGGATCCCTCCTCGGTCGTCGCGCGCAGCGCTACCGTGGTCTCCAACCTCAGCTGCACCAATGGCTTCGCCTTCCAGATCGGCGTGGCCGGACAGACCCCCGCGCTCAGCCCGACCTCCACCCTCGCACGACAGCTCACCCACCGAACCGATGCCACCCAAACCCTGGGCTACACGCTCAGCGTGGCGCTCCCCAACGGCACCACCGGCAAGGGATTCAGCCCGGGCAATGAGCTCGCCCTGCACTTGACCGCGACCGTGGCGGCCTCCAGCTATCGTGATGTGAAGGGCGGCGACTACGAAGACACGCTGGTGGTCGAACTGCGACCCTGATCCTGGATGACAGGACGGTACGGCCTCACAAGCCTGGCCCTGGTTGCCGCGCTGACCGTCACCCCGCCCACATGGGCCCGGGGCAACAACTGCGTGTTTCGTTCGCCCAGCCAGATCCTGCTGCTCTTCGGCCCTCTCGATCCCAGCCGGGGATTTTCCGTGCAGCAACGCGCCACCGCCGCCCGCAATGAAGACCTTGACGTCGGCGATTGCGCGCCAGGCCAGACGATGACGCTTCGGGTGGAGGGCGGCCAGCATGACGCCGCTGGCCGACCGCGCATGCAGCACGCCCTGCGCCCCAACACCTACCTGCGCTACGCCATACGCATCGCGCCCACCGTCCAACGCGCACCCGGCAACGGCCGCTACATCAGCTTCCAGCTCACTGGAAGCATTGAGCCGGCCGACCTCGCGGACGCGCCAGCGGGCGTGTACAGCGACGTGCTGCGTGTGAGCGTCACCCCGTGAGCTGCTTCCCCCGCCATGCCGCCCGCCTTGTTCATCCTGCGTCTGCTGCTGCGCCTGCCCACCCCGGGGCGCCGTCTCGCGCTCGCCGTGCTCGCGGCCCTGACACACATCGGGGTCCATGCAGGCCAGTTCACCGTTCAACCCACCCGACTCGAGCTCGGCGCCCCTCAACGCAGCGGCGCGCTCACCCTGCGCAATGAATCGCCAGCGCCCCTGTCCTTTCGGGTTCAGGGTCTGCGCTGGACACAAGACGACAACGGCCAAGAGCGCTATGGCGAAGCCCCCGAGCTCGTGTACTTTCCGCGCCTGCTGACGCTGCCCCCTGGCGAGGCGGCGGTGATCCGCGTCGGTGTGCGCCAGCCGCCTGAAGACATCGAGCGAACCTACCGGCTGTTCATCGAGGAGCTTGCGGCCCCCTCCCAGACAGCCCTGGAGGGCGCCCGCGTACGTGTCCTCATGCGCTTCGGTGCTCCGGTGTTCGTGCGGGCCGCTGTGGCGCGGCGCCAACTCGAGCTGACCGACTTCGACCTACATGGCCCGCAGGCGCGCTGGTCGGTGCGCAATCAAGGCACAGGGCATGAAGTGTTCAAAGCAGTCACCCTGCGCGGCATCGGCGCATCGGGCACCGAGGTCTTCCGCCAAGACCTGCTCGCCGAGCGCTACCTCCTGGCGGGCGCCCTGCGCCGCTTCGAAGCCACCGTCCCCGTCGACCTGTGCGGGCAGTTCGCGCGTCTGGCCTTGGTGATCACAACCGAACAGTCCGAGGTCCGCCGCGATCTCGATGTCGGTACACGCCCGTGCCCCTGAGGGCGAGGTCGTGGGCGCTGGCCTGTCTCGCCTTGAGCCAGGTCTTGAGCGTCTGCCACGTGCAGGCGGCGGACGTACCTGCAGGCCCTGCCCTGTTCGAACCCGCGATCGTGAAGGTCACTGTCAACGACACGCCGCGGGGCGATCTCTTTGTGCAACGCACCGCCTCGGGCCGCCTCTGGGTGCGTCGCCAGGATCTGCCCTCCCTCAGCCTACAGATCACAGCGCCCCCCGCGGCCCAGATCGATGGCATCGAACACATTGCACTGGACCGTGTCAGCGGCCTCGCCCTCGCCCTCGATGAATCCACGCAGACACTCGTCATCACCGCGCCACCCGCCCTGCTGGCGCGCACCGTGATCACGGCCAAGCCGGCACAGCACAGCGTGCCACGCGTGGCCGGCGAAGGCGCTTTCCTGAACTGGGCCATCGAGCAGTCGCAAGAGACGGGCTCCATACGCCCACCCGCCTCGCTCGCCCTGGAAGCCGGCGCGCGTCTGGGCCCCACGCTGCTGCTGTCACGCGGTCAGACCGTGAGCGATGGCCATCACACGCGCTTTGTGCGGCTCATGTCCTCGGTCACACGCGACATGCCCGAGCAGCAGGCGCGCTGGACACTGGGCGACCTGATCACCGGCTCAGACGAATTGAGCCCGGGCGTGGTGCTCGGTGGCCTGTCCTACGCCACGCTGTCGCGCCTGAACCCCTATCAAATCCGTTATCCCCTGGGCACGGTACAAGGCCAGGCCCTGCTCCCCAGCGAGGTCGAGGTCTATGTCGACGGCCAGCGGGTGCGCACCGAGCGCGTGCCCGCCGGCGTGTTCGAGATCCGCGATCTGCGCACGCCGCTGGGCGCGCGCTCCGTGCAGTTGCTGGTGCGCGACGCTTATGGCCGTGTGCAAAGGTTTGAGCAGTCGGTGTACGCCAGCCCCCGCCTGCTGGCGCCGGGCCTGCACGATTTCCAGTACGCCGTGGGCGCGGTACGACGGCGTGTGGGTCAGGAGAGCGCGGACTACGGCGCGCCGGTGGTCAGTGCCCGCCACGCATGGGGCGCCACGCCAACTCTGACCTTGGGCCTGCGCGCGGAAGGACGCGAGGGCTTTGCCACGGCCGGAGCATCTGCGGTGTGGCAGGCGGGTTCGCGGGGATTGATCACCGCCGCCTTTGCCGGCAGTCGCGCGTCGCAGGCGCGGGGGCAGACCGGTCTGTTGCGGTACGACTACCAATCCGCCGACTGGGGCCTGGGCCTCACGCACCGCGCCGACAGCGCTGGCTACGCCACGCTCGGTGAATCCCTGATCCAGAGCAATCGCCTGCGCGAGACGCAGCTGCAAATGAGCCGGCGCGTGGGCGAAGGTCGCTCGGTCTGGCTCAGTCACAGCCGCCTGGCGACTCGCGCGGCATCGCACACAGACCCCGACTGGCCGTTCGCAACACTCGCCCCCGTGCGCAGCACCTCGGTGGGCTTTGCGGCATTCCTGCGACCCTGGGGCGGCAGTCTGCGGATCGCGGCCACCCGCGTGGACGACGACCGAGGCCCACCACGCACGCTGCTGACCGCGAGCCTGGTCTTCCTGCTCGATGGCCGCAACCTCCTCGCTACCCAGCTGCGGCGTGACGCCGACAGCAGTGCGGCCTCCGTCCAATGGACCCGCCCGCCGCCGATCGGCGAGGGCTGGGGCTTTGACATTGGCGCGACGCAGGTCAGCGGCACAACCGACACGACCCAGTGGCGCACCGCCGCCCAACGCGAGTCCCGCTGGGTGCGTCTGCGCGCAGACCTCAGCGGCGACACACGCAATGATCAGAACGCACTGCGTGTGTCAGCCGCCGGCGCGTTCACCTTCATCGCAGGCCAGGCCTACCTCAGTCGCCCGGTGGAGGACAGCTACGCGCTGGTCCAGGTCGGCGATCTGCCCGATATCCCGGTCACGGTCAACGGCATGCCCATGGGTCTGACCGACCGGCGTGGCCGACTCTTTGTGCCGCGTATCAGCGCGCATTACGACACGGTGGTGGCCATCGACGCACAGGCGCTGCCCCTGGACCATGCCGTCTCGGACGTGCAAAGGCGGGTGGTGCTACCCGAGCGCAGTGGCACCGTGATCCGCTTCGAGACCCGGCGCCTGCGGGCGCTGGCGGCGAAACTGGTCTGGGGAGAACAACCTCTGGCGAGGGCCAGGGTCTGGATCGGCAGCGCCAGTCAGGCCATCGAGACCTTCACCGGCCCACAGGGCGAGCTGTACCTGGAAAATCTCGCACCTGGCGCTCACCACGGCGAGGTCGAGAGCGAGCGGGGACGCTGCCGCTTTGACCTGCAGATGCCGCACCACGACGAGGTGCTGATCGAACTGGGCACGCTGGCCTGCCGGCCAAGCCTCGACGATCAAAAGCGCTCGGAGGGTCCCAGATAACGCCACTGCCCCAGCGGCAGTTGCCC
>CANGSD010000116.1 GCA_947455875.1 Comamonadaceae bacterium | reverse complement strand
CCCGATCCCGATTCGCCCACGATGCCCAGACTGCGGCCTGCCTCGAGCGTGAAGCTCACGCCTTGCAGGGCCTGCACCGTGGGAGGTGGCTGCAGGAGGCGCTCGCGCGGCAGCGTGTAGGTGCGCGCCAGATCTTCCACGCGCAGCAGGGGTGTTGTGCCGTCGCTCATGGCGTATGGCCTTTTTTGTCGGCGGGCGCTGCGATGGCCTCGAGCCGGATGCAGCGCACCGCGTGGTCCTGTCCCAGATCGGTGGCGGTGGGCGTGGTGTGGTGGCACGCAGGCACGACGTAGGCACAACGCCCCGCGAACGCGCAGCCCGCTGGCAGGTCGGCCAGTTCGGGCACCGTGCCGGGGATGGTGATCAGCCGCTGCCCGCGCGGCGCCAGCAGCGCGGGACGCGCGCCGAACAGACCCTGGGTGTAGGGGTGACGCCGCTGCGCGAACACCTGGGCGGTGGGGCCGCTTTCCACCACGCTGCCGCCATACATCACCATCATGCGCGCGACGCTGCGAGCGATCACGCCCAGATCGTGCGAGATCAGGAGCAAGGCCATGCCGCGTTCATCGACCAGCTCGCGCAGCAGGTCCAGGATCTGCTTTTGCACGGTCACGTCCAGCGCTGTGGTGGGCTCGTCGGCGATCAAGAGATCCGGCCCACAGGCCAGCGCCATCGCGATGGTGATGCGTTGGCGCTGGCCGCCCGAGAACTGGTGGGGGTAGGCATCGGCGCGCCGCGCGGCGTCGGGGATGCCCACGCGATCGAGCAAGGCGATGGCTGCCTCGCGTGCCTGAGCGGTTGACATCTGGCGGTGCAGGCGCAGCGGCTCGGCCACCTGCCGCACCACCGTATGCACGGGGTTCAGGGCGGTCATGGGCTCTTGAAAGATCATCCCAATGCGGTCGCCACGCAGCGCCGACCAGCCGCGTTCATCCAGACCGACCAACTCCTGGCCCTCCAGCCGAATGCTGCCTGACACACGCGCGCCTTCCGGCAACAAGCCCATGAGGGCCATCGCAGTGAGCGATTTGCCGCAGCCCGACTCGCCCACCAGGCCCAGGGTGTCGCCCCGCGCCAGCGAGAAACTCACATCGAGCACGGCCAGAGCCGGCCCGCGCTGCGTGGGCAGCTCGATGCGCAAGTCCTGGACGTCCAGCAAGTTCATGTCGGCATCTAGCGTTTGCGCGCGAGTTTGGGGTCGGACAGATCCCGCAGGCCGTCGCCCAGGAGGTTCAGGCCCAGCACCGCCAGAGCGATGGCCACACCCGGGTAGACCGCCAGCATCGGCGCCTGGAACAACAGCGTCTGCGCCTCACTGAGCATGCGCCCCCAGGACGGTTGCGGCGGCTGGGTGCCCAGGCCCAGGTAGGACAGGGCGGCCTCGGCCAGGATGGCGATGGCAAAGCGGATGGTGGCCTGCACCACCAGCACAGACGCGATATTGGGCAGCACATGCTCCCAGGTGATGGCCCAGGTGCTCTGACCGCTGGCGCGCGCCGCCAGGATGTATTCGCGCGCCCATACCGCGTTGGCGCTGGCGCGCGTGATGCGCGCGAAGGTGGGGATGTTGTAGATGCCGATGGCGATGATGGCGTTGACCATGCCCGGCCCGAAGACGGCGGTCAGCATGATGGCCGAGAGGATGGCGGGAAAGGCAAAGCCGAAGTCGCATACGCGCATCAGGGCTTCTTCCACCCAGCCGCGTCGCGCTGCGGCCAGTAGGCCCAGGCCCACCCCGATCACCAGGCCGATGCCCACCGCAATCACGCCCACCAGGATGGACGCGCGCGCACCCACCAGCAGCAGCGAGGCGATGTCGCGCCCATACGGATCGGTGCCGAGCCAGTGGCGGGCATCGGGCGCGCGCAGGCGCAGGGCCATGTCAATTTCGTAGGGCGAATACGGCGTCCATACCAGCGACAAGGCAGCGACTGCTACCAGCAGCGTGGTCAGGACCAGGCCGATGGCGAAGCTCGGATGGCGCAGCGCGCGCTGACGCAGGGAGGTCATATGTCGCTGGCCTTCACCCGCGGATCAATGACCGCATACAGCACATCGACCACGAAGTTCACGACCACCACCATCACCGCCAGCAGCATCACGCAATTGCGCACGACGATCAGGTCACGGTTCGCGATGGACTGGAAGATCAGCCGGCCCAGACCGGGCAGGTAGAACACGCTCTCGACCACGATGGTGCCCGCCAGCAGCTCGGCGAACTGCAGCCCCATCACCGTGATCACCGGGATCATCGCGTTACGCAGCACATGCCCCCACATCACTCGGCGGGGGCTGGCGCCCTTGGCGCGCGCGGTGCGCACGAAGTCTTCGCGCAGCACCTCCAGCACCGACGAGCGCGTGATGCGCGCCAGGATGGCGGCCTGCACCACGGCCAGCGACAGCGCCGGCAGCATCAGCGCGCGCAGGCCGTCCCAAACGCCGTCTTCCCAGCCCGGAAAGCCGCCCGCTGCGAACCATTTGAGGTGCACTGCGAACAACAGAATCAGGAGGATGGCAAACCAAAAGTTGGGGATGGCAATGCCGACCTGGGTCAGCCCCATCACGCCCACATCACCGGCCTTGTGGTGGCGCGCGGCGGCATAGACGCCGGCGGCCAGCGCCAGCACCACGGTCAGGGCCATGGCCATCAGCGCCAGGGGCACGGTCAGGGTCAGGCGCTGCATCACCAGTTCGCCCACGGGGGTGCTGTAGGCGTAGCTCAGACCCATGTCGCCGGTGAGCAGGCCTGCGATCCACTGGCCATAGCGGGTGAGGGCGGGCTGGTCCAGTCCTAGCTTGGCGGTCAGGGCCGCCACGGCCTCGGGGGAGGCGTCGGGGCCCATCAGGACCTGGGCAGCGTTACCCGGCAGGACTTCGAGCACCGCGAACACCACCACGGAGGTGCCTGCCAATGTGGCCAGCAGGGTGATCAGGCGCTTGAACAGGAACAGGGCCATGCAAGCGCGGGATAATGCCAGAAGCATGAAATCAAGGATTTCGCCATGGCCCTGATGATCACCGACGAGTGCATCAACTGCGATGTTTGCGAACCCGAATGCCCGAACGAGGCGATCTTTCTGGGGCCCGAGATCTACCAGATCCACCCAGATAAATGCACCGAGTGCGTGGGGCATTTCGAGACACCCCAGTGCGTGCAGGTGTGCCCGGTGGCCTGTATTCCGGTCAACCCCGAGCGGGTCGAAGACCGCGAGACGCTCTGGCAGAAATACCGGCGTCTGACCGGGCAGGCCTCAAGCTAAAGCTCAGACCCCTTCGGGCCGGGGCGGCTTGGGCCGAGGCGGCTTGTGCGTGTGCACCACCAGCGTGGCCTTGGTCATATCCCCCGCGAGCAACTCGGGCGCCGCCTTGAGCGTGCGCGCCACGCAGCCCTCGATGGCGTCACGCTCGTCGGGTGACGGTTTCTTGAGCACCCAATCGGCCACCTGGTTCTTGTCGCCCGGATGCCCGATGCCCAGACGCAGCCGCCAGTAATCGCCGGTGCCTAATTGCGCGTGGATATCACGCAGGCCGTTGTGGCCCCCATGGCCGCCACCGAACTTGAGCTTGGCCTGACCGGGTGGCACATCGAGTTCGTCATGCACCACCAGGATGTCTTGCGGCGCGATCTTGAAAAAGCGCGCCAGCGCCGCCACCGACTTGCCCGAGAGGTTCATATAGGTCTGGGGCTCGAGCAGCCAGACGGTCTGGCCGTTCACATTGCCGCGGGCCAGCAGGCCGTGGTAGCTGCGGTCGGCCACCAGCGAGAGTTTGAGCTCGCGCGCCAAGGCGTCGACCCACCAGAAACCCGCGTTGTGCCGCGTGGCTTCGTACTCGGTGCCCGGGTTGCCCAGGCCTACGAACAGCTTGATCATGGGGCTGTATTAGAAGCGAAATCGAAAATGAAAAAGGCCCGCGCGAGCGGGCCTTGGGGGTGCAACGCTTGAATAGCCAGCGCTTATTTCTTGGCGGGCTTGGCGTCGGCGGCGGGCTTGGCACCCGCCTTGGCATCCGCAGCGGGGGCTGCAGCAGCAGCGGGCGCGGGGGCTTCTTCGGCGGCAGTCGTCACGACCGACACCAGCACCGGGTTCTTCTTGCCGCGGGTGACGGCGGTCACGCCCTTGGGCAGGGTGATGTCGTCCAGGTGCAGCGAGGTGCCCTTCTTGAGGCCCGACAGATCGACCTCGATGAACTCGGGCAGGTCCGCCGGCAGGCAGGCGATGTCCAGTTCGGCCATCACGTGGTTGACCACGCAGGCTTCGAACTTGACGGCGTGCGACTCCTCGGCCTTCACATAGTGCAGCGGCACCTTCATGTGCAGCTTGGTGGTGGCATCGACCTTCTGGAAGTCCACGTGCAGCACCAGTTGCTTGAACGGGTGGTATTGCACGTCACGCAGCAAGACCTTGCTGGTCTGGCCGCTCAGTTCCATCTCGAGGATGGAGGAGTGGAAGGCTTCCTTCTTCAGGGCGTGCCACAGCGCGTTGTGATCGAGCTCGATCAGCTTGGGCTGGCCTTCGCCTCCGTAGACGATGCCGGGCGTCTTGCCCGTGATACGCAGACGGCGGCTCGCACCCGTTCCCTGCTTGGCGCGCTCAAAAGCGACGAATTTCATAGTGAACTCCGGTAACTGGCAACCACCGCGACCAGTGTGATGCCAGGTTGAAAAAGGCCTGCCCAGACGCGAAGGTCGCAGGCAGGCCGGCTACAGCCTCAGAACAGGTTTTCTTGCTCCGAGAACAGACTCATGACCGACTCACCCTTGGCAATGCGCTGGATCGTCTCGGCGATCAGCTGGGCCACGGAGAGTTGGCGGATCTTGTCGCAGGCCTTGGCACTGTCCGACAAGGGAATGGTGTTGGTGACGACCACTTCATCGAGGGCCTGGCCCTTGGCGATGCGCTCGATGGCCGGACCCGAGAAGATCGGGTGCGTGCAATAGGCGTAGACCTTCTTGGCGCCGCGCTCCTTGAGCACCTCGGCGGCTTTGACCAGCGTGCCGGCGGTGTCGATCATGTCGTCCATGATCACGCAGTTGCGGCCCTCGATCTCGCCGATCACGTGCATCACTTCGCTGACGTTGGCGCGCGGGCGGCGCTTGTCGATGATGGCCAGGTCGCAACCGAGTTGCTTGGCCAGAGCGCGCGCACGCACCACACCGCCTACATCGGGCGAGACCACGATCAGGTCGTCGTAGTTCTGGTGGCGCAGGTCGGTCAGGAGCACCGGCGAGGCGCAGATGTTGTCGACCGGGATGTCGAAGAAACCCTGGATCTGGTCGGCGT
>CANGSD010000115.1 GCA_947455875.1 Comamonadaceae bacterium | reverse complement strand
ATTGGCCACCAGCAGCGCCGGAATGCCCGGCTTGAGCAGCGACAGCACCTTGGCATCGGCCGGCGTGAAACGCCCCGCCTCCACCACGAACAGCACGAGGTCCACATCGCCGACCGCACCCATCACGGTCTTGTTCAAGGACTTGTTCAGGGCAGTGGCATGGCGCGTCTGGAAACCGGGGGTGTCCACAAACACGAACTGGGTGGCCCCGCGTGTGCGGATGCCGGTGATGCGATGGCGCGTGGTCTGCGCCTTGCGCGAGGTGATGCTGATTTTCTGGCCCACCAACGCATTGAGCAGGGTGGACTTGCCCACATTGGGCTTGCCGACGATGGCCACCAGACCGCAGTGCTGGCCGGGCACGGCCTCGGGGGCGCCCGCCACCGGCGGGATGGGAGGCAGATCGGGGAATTCGTTCATGCGCCGCCCTGGGCCTTCAGGGCCATCAGGATGGCCGCTGCTGCAGCCTGTTCGGCGGCCCGGCGTGAAGCGCCGATACCGCGTTCCGTCTGGCCCAGGTCCGGGATCTCGCACTCGACCTCGAAGGTCTGCTTGTGCGCCGCGCCCAGCGTGCCGGCCACGCGGTACACCGGCAGCTTCATACGTCGCCCCTGCAGCCACTCCTGCAATTCGGTCTTGGGATCTTTGGCGGCGGCCTGCATCTGCGGGGTGATCTCCACCTCCTGGAACAGGCGGCGCACCAGGGTCTGGGCCGGGGCAAAGCCCTCGTCGAGGTAGACCGCGCCAATCACGGCCTCGAGGGCGTCGGCCAGGATGGAGGGTCGCTTGCTGCCGCCGGAGCGGGCCTCGCCCTCCCCCAGGCGGATCGCCTCGGACAGGCCCAGGCCCAAGGCCAGTTGGTGCAGGGTCTCTTGCTTGACCAGGTTGGCCCGCACGCGCGAGAGATCACCCTCGGCCTGATCGGCCAGGCGTTCGTAGAGCAGGCCCGCCACTGCGAGGTTCAAGACGGAATCGCCCAGGAATTCAAGCCGCTCGTTGTGCTCGCTGGAAAAGCTGCGATGCGTCAGGGCCTGCACCAGCAGGCCCGGGTCGCGGAAGGTGTGCTGCAGCCGCTGCTGCAAGGCGGCGAGAACGGCGGGCGTCATGCCTGCGTCGCTCCCGTCCTGCGGGGCCACTCAATCGAAACTGCCAATGCGCTTGATGTCGCCAAAATTCATCCAGACGAAGAAGGCCCTGCCGACGATGTTGCGGTCTGGGACGAATCCCCAGAACCGCGAATCCAGCGAATTATCCCGGTTGTCGCCCATCATGAAATAGTGGCCCGCGGGCACCTTGCAGGTCACGCCCTCGACGGTGTAGCGGCACTGGTCCTTGAAGGGAAAGTCCTCGGCACCGGGAATGAAAGCCGGACGGTCCTCGTCGTTGAGGACACGATGGCGCTTGGGGCCCAGCGCCTCCTCGAACTGCTTCGAGTAGCGCATCGCGTCCTTGTCGAAGAAATCCGGCAGGGCCTGAGTCGCCACGGGCTGGCCGTTGACGGTCAGGCGCTTGTTCAGATAAGCCACCTCGTCACCAGGCACACCGACCACGCGCTTGATGTAGTCCAGGCTGGGGCGCGGCGGGTAGCGAAACACCATCACGTCGCCGCGCTGGGGCGGCGTGCCCTCTGTGAGCTTGGTGTTGATCACCGGCAGGCGCACGCCGTAGGTGAACTTGTTCACCAGGATCAGGTCGCCCACCAGCAGCGTCGGGATCATGGAGCCCGAGGGAATCTTGAACGGCTCGAAAAGAAAAGACCGCAGCAGGAACACCACCAGGATCACCGGGAACAAGCCTGCGGTCCAATCCAGCCACCAGGGCTGGGCCAGGATGCGCTCGCGCGCCGCGGACAGGTCGACGTTGTCGGTCTGGGTAATGCCCTGGGCCGCCAGGGCAACGCGGCGCTGCTCGGCCTGCGCCTGCATGGTGTCGGCAGCCTGCTGGCGACGGGGCAGGAACCAGAAACGCTCGGCCACCCAATACACGCCGGTGACCACTGTGGCCAGAAACAGCAGCAAGGCGAAGTTGCCTTCAATCAGACCGAAGTACCAGGAGGCGGCATAGCCGACAAAGGCGGCCAGGACCGCGCTCGTGAAGGTCTGCATCACTCTTCCACCTGCAAGATGGCCAGGAACGCTTCCTGCGGGACTTCGACCGATCCGATCTGCTTCATGCGTTTCTTGCCTGCCTTCTGTTTCTCGAGCAATTTGCGTTTGCGGCTGATGTCGCCGCCGTAGCATTTTGCCAGCACGTTCTTGCGCAAGGCCTTGACAGTCTCGCGCGCGATCACGTTGGCGCCGATGGCCGCCTGGATCGCCACATCGAACATCTGGCGGCTGATGATCTCGCGCATCTTGGCCACCACCGCCCGCCCCCGGTACTGGGACTGGGTGCGGTGCACGATGATCGACAAGGCATCGACCTTCTCGCCATTGAGCAGGATGTCGACCTTGACCACATCCGAGGGGCGGTACTCCTTGAACTCGTAGTCCATCGAGGCGTAGCCGCGGCTGACGGATTTGAGCTTGTCGAAGAAGTCCAGGACGATCTCGCCCAGGGGCAGCTCGTAGGTCAGCATCACCTGGCGGCCGTGATAGGCCATGTTCAACTGCACGCCGCGCTTTTGGTTGGCCAGCGTCATGACGGCGCCCACGTAGTCCTGGGGCATGTACAGGTGCACGGTCACGATGGGTTCGCGGATCTCCTCGAGCCGGCCCTGATCGGGCATCTTGGCCGGGTTTTCCACCATCACCACCTCGCCGTCGGCCTTGACCACCTGGTAGACCACGCTGGGCGCGGTCGTGATCAGGTCCTGGTCGAACTCGCGCTCCAGGCGCTCCTGCACGATCTCCATGTGCAGCAGACCCAGGAAGCCGCAGCGAAAGCCAAAGCCCAGGGCCTGACTCACCTCGGGCTCGTAGTGCAGCGAGGCGTCGTTGAGTTTGAGCTTCTCCAGGCTGTCTCGCAGCGAGTCGTACTGGTTGGCCTCGGTCGGGTACAGGCCCGCGAACACCTGGGGCTGGATCTCCTTGAAGCCCGGGAGCGCCTCGGTGGCGGTGAAGGCCGCGCCGCCGCTGCCCGCCTTGATCAAGGTGATGGTGTCGCCCACCTTGGCGGCCTGCAGCTCTTTGATGCCGGCAATGATGTAGCCCACCTCGCCCGCCTCGAGCGACTCGCGCGGCTGGTTAGCGGGGGTGAACACACCCAGGTTGTCGGCGTTGTACATGGCGCCGGTGGCCATGAGCTTGATGCGTTCGCCCTTGGCCAGGCGGCCATCGACCACCCGCACCAGCATCACCACGCCCACGTAGCTGTCGAACCAGCTGTCGATGATCATGGCGCGCAGCGGGCCTTCGGGATTGCCCCGGGGCGCCGGCACCTTGGCGACGATGGCCTCCAGGATCTCGTCGATGCCCATGCCGGTCTTGGCCGAACACGGGATGGCCTCGGACGCGTCGATGCCGATCACGTCCTCGATCTCCAGCTTCGCGTTCTCGGGATCGGCCTGCGGCAGATCCATCTTGTTCAACACCGGCACCACCTCCACGCCCAGATCGAGCGCGGTGTAGCAGTTGGCGACGGTCTGCGCCTCTACGCCCTGACTGGCATCGACCACCAGCAGCGCGCCCTCGCAGGCGGACAGCGAACGCGAGACCTCGTACGAGAAATCGACGTGACCCGGGGTGTCGATCAGGTTCAGGTTGTAGACCTGGCCATCACGCGCGGTGTAGCGCAGTGCAGCGGTCTGGGCCTTGATGGTTATCCCACGCTCTTTCTCGAGATCCATGGAGTCGAGCACCTGCTCCTGCATCTCCCGGTCGGACAGACCGCCGCAACGCTGGATCAGGCGGTCAGCGAGCGTCGACTTGCCGTGGTCGATGTGCGCGATGATCGAAAAGTTTCTGATGTGATTCATCAACGGGAAGACTTAAGTGATTGAATTCAAATGGCCGCGGGCAAGAAAAAAGGGCGCGTCGAGATGCGACGCGCCCTGAACCAACAAGCAATGGCAACTGCGGTAGTTGGAGCTTCATTGTAGGCAAAAAGCCCCGCCCGTACAGGCCTACCGACCGTGCCAAGCCCGAGTTGCAGGGCAGCAACAGGATTTTTATACACAGGTTATCAACATATTTGGTGCGCGACTCTTGGGACAACATGTGGGCGATCTGTGGACGAGCGGTGGTTATCCCAAGCCCATCCCGCATCGTGATCCGCAGCCCTCTTGATATGCGTCCAAACGCGCAAAGAAGCGGCTGATTCTATCGAAAAGTCCCTAAGGGGCATTTGCGAGTGAGTACCCGCCCACGTTTTTGACGGCCGAGAAAACTCGTAAAAAATTCGCATCCCGGCCCAATCCCGACCCGGCGCCAAGGGCTTTTCCGGGTCCGCAGGGGGCCGAAAGCGGGTCAGCGGGTGGCCGGGCGGATCAGAAGATACGTCGCCATCTCGCCGCGGCGCAGCAAAACGGGTATGGGCTTGCTGCGATCCACGCGGGCCACCACCGCTTCGAACTCGCGCACATTGGCCACCTCGGTGTTGCCGATCGCCAGAATCACATCGCCTTCACGCAGCCCTGCGCGCGCGGACGCTTCGGTGGCCGATTCGACCCGCACGCCGCCGGGCACCTTCAACTCCTTCTTCTGGGCGTCCGACAACTCGGACACCGCCAGGCCCAGGGCCTGCGCCGCGGGGGACGCGCGGGGTGGCTCCTCGGGGGCCGCCACGCGGCGGGTGGGCCGCTCCGGCTCGATCTCGGCGATCTACACCGAGAGCTCGCGCTCGCTGCCACGACGGAACACGGTGAGGGTGGCGCGGCTGCCGGGCTTGGTGTTGCCCACCATGCGGGGCAGATCCGAGGAACGCTCGATGGTGCGGCCGTCGAACTTGGTGATGATGTCGCCCGCCTCCACCCCGGCCTTCTCGGCGGGCGAGCCGGCCTGGACACTGCGCACCAAAGCGCCCTGGGGCCGGCCCAGGCCGATCGATTCGGCCACGTCCTTGGTCACCTGGTCGATGGACACGCCGATGCGACCGCGGCTCACACGGCCCGTGGGCCCGCGCAGCTGGTCGGCCACCCGGATCGCATCATCGATCGGGATCGCAAACGAGATGCCCATGAAGCCGCCCGAGCGCGAGTAGATCTGGCTGTTGATGCCCACCACCTCGCCGCGCAGGTTGATCAGCGGACCGCCCGAGTTGCCGGGGTTGATGGCGACGTCGGTCTGGATAAAGGACAGATAGTCGCCGGTGTCACGCTGCTTGGCGCTGACGATGCCGGCGGTCACGGTGTTCTCCAGGCCAAAGGGCGAGCCAATCGCCATCACCCACT